>JACQDU010000035.1 GCA_016200955.1 bacterium | reverse complement strand
GCTGATCGTCGCGCTCGGCTTCAAGGTGAGCGCGGTACCCTTCCACTTCTGGGCGCCGGACGTCTACCAGGGAGCCTCGACGCCGGTGACCGCGTGGCTCTCGGTGACCTCGAAGGCGGCCGGGATCGGGTTGTTCACGCGGTTCCTCGCCGCCTTCATGAGCTTCCCTTACGTTCCCGCGAGAGAGACGCTCGAGAGCTCGCTCCTCGTGAATCCGACGGCCGGCCCCACGGGAGCGCTCGTCGGCTTCGACTGGACCTCGGCGGTGATCGTCCTCTCCGCGGTCACCATGACGATCGGGAACTTCGGGGCGATCTTCCAGACGAGCATGAAGCGGCTCCTCGCTTACTCCTCCGTCGCGCACGTGGGCTACATCCTCATGGGCCTCGCGGCGATCCAGGCCACGCTCGGGACGTCCGGCCTCAACACGCTCGAGCTCGCCGTCCATCCGGCCGGCGGCGCCTACGAGACGAGCGGCGTCCAGGCGAGCGGAGGAGCGGCCGTCGCGTTCTACATCGCCGCTTACCTGTTCATGAACGTGGGCGCGTTCGCGTGCGTGATCGCGGTCCAGAACGCGACCGGGACCGACGACCTCTCGAGCTTCCGCGCGCTCGGGCGGCGCGCGCCGGCGCTGGCGCTCGCGCTCGCGATCTTCATCTTCGCGCTGATAGGGCTCCCGCCGACCGCGGGCTTCACGGGAAAGCTCCAGCTCTTCATGGCCGCGATCGCCCGCGCCGAGCACAGGCCGAGCTTCTGGGTCCTCGTCGCGATCGCCGGCGTCAACACCGCGGTCTCGGTCTACTACTACCTGCGAGTCGCGAAGGTCATGTACTTCGACGGGCTTCTCGAGCCCGAGGCGCGAGAGCCGCTCCCGGCCTCGCCGGCGCTCACCATCGTCTCGCTCGTCCTCATCCTCCCCGTGCTGTGCTTCGGGCTCGCGTTCAACCGGATCGTCGAGCTCACGATGGGGCTCGAGATCCTGAGGAGCTGAACGAGAGGGTGGCGGACGAGCGCGGTTTCCTCGAGGCCGCGTTCCGTCTCGCGTCGCGCTCGCTCATCGCCTTCCTGGGAGAGAACCGGAAGCCCGCGCCCGGCGAGGAGCGCCTGGCCTCCGTCGTCCTTAGGCAGGCCGAGGTCGAGAGAGACCACGCGGACGAGATCCGCGCGCTCCTGCGGGACGCCGGAGTCGAGCCCGCGGCGGGCCCGTTCCCCGAGAGCTTCGAGCGCGTCGCCTCTCTCTCGGCGGCGGCGCCGCACGTCGTCCTCGACCTCCGCTCGCAGCGAGACGAGCTCGAGCGGATCTTCGCGCGCTTCATGGGAGACGTCGCGCCCGAGGTGCTGAACGCGGTCGTGAGCTTGCGCGACGAGAGGGTGAGACTCCTCGCGTTCTGGGAGAGGGAATCCGCGCGCTGACGCGCGCCGGCTCCCCCCGGCGAGCACGGCTCACCTCTCGGGAAGCAGCCGGAGATCTTCTCGCACGAACGATGCCCTCGGGTCGCTCGGCGCGAGCTCGAGGAAGCGCGAGAGGTCGGCCCGGGCGCCGTCCGGGTCGCCCGCGCGGCGTCGGGCCTTCCCCCGTCCGGCGAGCGCCTCGAGGCATCGAGGATCGAGCTCGAGCGCGCGCGTGAAATCCGCGATCGCGCCCTTCAGGTCTCCAGCCTCGCCGCGCGCGTTCGCGCGGTTCGAGTGCATGTAAGGCGACTCCGGGGCGAGCCCCACGGCCCGGTCGTAGTCGGCGAGCGCCCCCGCGACGTCGCCCTTCAGGAAACGCACGGAACCTCGCTGGCTGAAGGCGGGCGCGGCGTGCGGATCGAGCTGGATCGCGCGCGTGTAGTCCGCGATCGCTCCCTCGGCGTCGCCGCGCGCCTGGAGGAGGCGGCCGCGGTCGTACCGCACCGTGGCCGAGGCGGGATCGATCTCCACGGCGCGGTCGTAGTCGGCGAGCGCGCCCGCGAGGTCGCCCTTCGTCGCGCGCGCCTTTCCCCGATTCGCGGACGCCGCGAGGTTCCGGGGATCGAGCTCGAGCGCGCGCGTGTAGTCGGAGATCGCGCCGTCGAGATCGCCCTTGTCGATGCGCGCCTTCCCCCGGTCGAGGAAGGCCAGGGCGTTGCGCGGATCCAGCTCGAGAGCGTGCGTGTAGTCGGCCAGCGCGCCGTCGAGGTCGCCGCTCGTGTGCCTGGCGAAGCCGCGGTTCATGAACGCGAACGAGCTCCTCGGGTCGAGGTCGATCGCGCGCTCGTAGTCTCCGAGCGCCTTCTCGAGGTCGCCGCCCTTTTGGAGCGCGTTCGCGCGGTTGATGTAAGACCTCGCATCGCGAGGGTCGAGCTCGATGGCGCGCGTGTAGTCCGCGATCGCGCCGGCGAAGTCGCGCTTCTCGCACAGCAAGTTCGCGCGGTTGTTGTAGTGGCCGGGGAGCGGGTCGAGCTCGATCGCATGCGTCAGGTCGGCGAGCGCGTCGTCCCGCTCTCCCTTCTTGCTCCTCGCGACCCCGCGGTTCGTGAACGCCAGTGAGCTTCGTGGATCGAGCTCGATCGCCCGGTCGAAGTCGGCGATCGCCCTCGCGAGCTCGCCCTTCTCCAGTAGCGCGGCGCCCCGGTTGTTGAAGCTCATCGCGTAGCGCGGATCGAGCTCGATCGCCCGACCGTAGTCCGCGATCGCGGCATCGAGCTCGCCGCGGTCGTTGCGACGCTGCGCCCTCTCGCGAAATCCCACGGCGGTCCCGGGCTCGCGCTCGCTGAGCGCCGCGATCTGCTTGAACGCCGGCTTGACCTGGTGCCAGAAGCCGGACTCCTGGCCGAACCGGTCTCGCGCGGACCAGACGACCTCGTAGGCTCGCGCGGCCGCCTCGGGGGAGCGTCCGAGACGGCAGATCGCCGAGGCGGGCGACACGGCCCGGCCGGGGTCGCTCTCGGCGCCGAGGACGCGGGCGAGAGGCTCGAGAGCGCCCTCGGCGATCCCGATCCTCCCGAGCGCGTCCGAGGCAACGGCCTCGAGCACGACGCGCCCTCCGAGCACCTTCCCCTGCGCCGTCGCGGCGATGTCGCGGAAGGTCGGCGCGGCTTGACCGGAGACGGTGCGAGCGCGTGCCTCCTCGCGCGCGAGGATCCGCTTCTGCGCCTCGAGGAGAGGGCCGCGGGCCTTCTCGCCCGGCCTCCATGCCGCGAGCGCAGTCTCGATGCCTTCGATCGGCCCGCCGGGCTCGCGAGCTCCCTCCTCGTAGAGCGACCGCGTCGCGCGCTCGAGGTCCGAGGCGATCGCATCCAGCTCCCGGCCGAGCTTGGCGACCGTCTCGGCGTCGGGGCTTCGCAGGATCGCGAAGATCGCTTCCTCGCGCTCCGCGGGAGCGAGCCGGCCCGCGCGCGCTCGGGCGAGCAGGGCGTCGGTCTCCTGTCCGACCCGAGCACGGTCCTCGCCCGCGCGCTGAGCGCGGGCCGCGGAGAGGAGCCCGTGGGCACCGAGAGCGAGACCGAGGATCGCGAGCGCGGCGCCCGCGGACGCGGCCTTTCTCCGTCTCGCTCGCCGCCAGAGTCGCGAGAGAGAACCGATCGGCCGGGCCTCGATCGGATCGCCTCGCAGGTAACGGTCGAGCTCGAGGGCGAGGTCCTCGGCGCTCGCGTAACGGCGCTCGCGCTCCTTCTCGAGGCACTTGAGGCAGATCGTGTCGAGGTCGCCCGCGGCGCGTGCGTTCAGCTTGCTCGGAGGAGCCGGGTCCTTCGTGAGCACGGCGACGATCATGTTCACGTCGCTCTCGCCGGAGAACGGCGGTCTTCCCGTGAGGGCCTGGTAGAGGATCGCGCCGAGGGAGTAGACGTCGGCCCTCTCGTCCACGGACTCGCCGCTCGCCTGCTCGGGCGGCATGTAGGCGGGCGTTCCCATGCTCGCGCCGGTCTTCGTCAGCCTCGTCCCCGCGCCCCGGATCGCCGCGAGGCCGAAGTCGAGCACGAAGGGCCGGTCGCTCGCGTCGACGATGACGTTCTGCGGCTTGAGATCGCGATGGACGACTCCCTGCGAGTGCGCGTAGTGCACGGCACGCGCCACGTCGCGGACGACCTCGAGCGCGCGATGGAACGCGATCTTCCCCTCGCCCGGCCGCAGCCTCGCGTCGAGGGAGCGGCCGGAGACGAAGTCCATGGCGATGAACTGGCGCCCTTCGACCTCTCCCGCTTCGTGGACGGAGACGATGTTCGGATGGCGGAGTCGCGCGGCGGCCTCGGCCTCGCGACGGAATCGCGCGACCGCGGCGGCATCCACGCCCTCTCCCGGGAGGATCGTCTTCAACGCGACGACTCTCCTCAGGCGGGCGTTCCACGCGCGGTAGACGACTCCCATGCCTCCCTTGCCCAGCTCCGAGAGGAGAACGAACGGTCCGAAGCGCCTCGCGGGATCGGCAAGCGCGCGCTGGACCTCGGACGCGAGCTCGGCCTCCTGCGGGAGCGCGCTCGCGCGGTCCGAGGTCGCGGCGGCCCGTGGAGCGGGAGAAGGCAGCGCCACGGGCCTCGTCGGGGCGTCGTCGCCGGTCGACGTGGGAGCGAGGTCGATCCGCGCTCCGGGAGCCCCGATCGGCGGCGCCGTGATGGAACGACCGCAGCCCGGGCAGGTCCCGCGCTTCCCGGCGTCGGCGGGCGCGACAGGAATCGCGCGCCCGCAAGCCGAGCAGTGGATCGTGATCGCCATTCTCGCCCCGGCCTCGACACGATGACCGAACGTCCCGGAGCGGGCCACCTCGGGTCCCCGCGCCGCCGACTCCGCGACCTCAAGGAGCCGGGTGAGCGAGCGCCGCGCGTCCCTTTCCGCGCGCGAGGAGAGAGCCGCCTCCCAGGCAGGCCGGCAAGAGAGCCGCCTCGCCCGGAGCGAGCGCAGCCTTTCCGGTCGGGAGCTCGATCGCGCACTCGCCCTCGAGCGCGACGACGACGCGCGGCAGCCCTTCTCGGTCGAGGTCGAGCCTCGCCCCATCCTCGAGATCGAGGACGCTGAAGACGAACGGCCCCGCTCCCGGCTCGACGATGGGCCGCTCACGAATGCCCGCTGCTCCGGTGCGCACCGGAGGCTCGCGGAGCCGGCCCGAGCGTGCGCCCAGGTCCGCGCACGCGAGCGCCTTCTCGACGTGGAGCTCGCGCGGCTTTCCGTCGAGCCCGACCGTGCCCCAGTCGTAGAGCCGGTAGGTCACGTCCGCGGTCTCCTGCACTTCGAGGAGAAGCAGCCCGCCGCCGGCCGCGTGGATCGTGCCGGGAGCGATCACGTAAGCGTCGCCTTCGCGAGGCGAGAACGTGTTCAAGCGCTGCTCGAGCCGCCCCGCCTCGACGAGCGCGCGGACCTCGTCTCGCGTCGAGGCCCGGTCGAGCCCGATCGAGACCCGCGCGGCGGGCCTCGTGCCGAGGACGGACCACGCCTCGAATTTCCCCGACCCGCCGTCGCCGTTCCGGCGCGCCAGGGCGGCATCCGGGTGCACCTGCACCGAGAGCCGGCCCTCGACCTCGAGGAGCTTGACGAGGAGCGGGAAGCGCGCGTCTCCGGCTCCCCGGTGGGCGCGTCCGAGGACCTCGCGCGGCCACGATCGGACGAGCTCGCGCAGCGTCGCGCCGCGGGCCGGGCCGTCCGCGACCTTGCTCGGGCGCCCCTCCACGTCCGAGAGGAGCCAGACCTCGCCCGTCGGAGGCGCGTCGGGGACGGGCACTCCGAGCCGGCGGAGCAGATCGCGGCCGCCCCACGGTTTCGCCAGGACGATCCGCTCGAAGCGGATCGGGGCGCGCAAGCATGAGTCTTCGAGCTTCACGCTCAGTGACCGAGGTCCGCGAGGAGGTCTTTCAGGAAGGCGCCGAACTTCGCTTCGTTCCGTTCGTCGATCGCGACGCGCTCCTGGTGCGCCTTCAAGATGAGCTTGAGCCTGTCCTGCGGCGCCACATCGCGCGTCTCGAGGACCTGGAGCTCGAGGCCCTTCGGGAGAGTCGCCCTGTCGCCCGCGATCCGGAGGAGCGCGTCGAGCCCGACCGAGTTGAGCTGCTTCCGGCAATGGTCGTCGACGTTCACGAGGAGCACGCCCGGGTCGCTGTCGTCGGACTCCGAGAGCTTCCGCCGCGTCTTTCCCTCGAGCGTGCTCCGCTCGATGTCGAGGAGCGTGCCCATGAAGGTGCTGTCGATCCCGCGGCACGTCTCCAGGTCGACGACGAATCGCCGGTAGCCTTCCTCGATCTGCTTGTCCGCGAAAGCCTTGAAGATGGGGGCGTTCCCCATGTTCCCGAGGCCGGTCACGCGGACGTACACGGCGTCGCCCGCTCGCGCGACCTCGAATCCCGACGGGCCCCTGCCCTGGCCTGGAGAACCGCCCTTCACGAGTTCCTCATGCACCCTTGGAGCACGACGCTCCATTCTAGCGCGAACCTCGAGCCCGCGCGCCCTCGAGCCGTTCACCCGACACCTCCGTCGTTCGTCGCTCGAGCCGCCGCGCGAGCTCCTGTCGAGACCGGACAGTCGTCGTCCGTCGAGGTCCCGGCATTCACGCCGTCGCTCCGGCGCGACCCCGGGCATGCTTCTTCGAGCGCCGGCGTGGATGTCCCGCGAGGGAGAGAAGCTCCCGCGCCTGCTCGAGCGCGACCCTCGACACGGGCTCACCTCGGATCATGAGAGCCAGCTCATGGAGACGCTCGTCTCCCCTGACTTCCCGGAGGGTCGTGCGAGCGCCACCCCGCTTCTCGACGAGGACGTGACGAGGAGCGAAGGCGGCCACGCTCGGAAGGTGCGTCACCGCGAGGACCTGGCGTGCTCGCCCGATCGAGGCGAGCGTTCTTCCGATCGCGGCTCCGAGGCGGCCTCCCGTGTTCTGGTCGACCTCGTCGAAGACGAGCACCGGCACGTCGTCCGCCTCGGCGAGAGCACGCTTGAGGGCCAGGCAGACCCGCGCGAGCTCGCCCCCGGATGCGACGGCTCCCAGCGGAAGGAGCGCGGCTCCCTTGGTCGCGGCGAACTGGAGCTCGAGGCGCTCGAGCCCGGAGGAGGACGGGAACCGGCTCGCCACGGCAGCCTCGGCCCCGGCTCCCTCGCCGCCATCGGCGCTGCTCGCAGCCGGGGGGCGGGGGCGACGAAGGTCGCCCCACGCAGCCGCGATGGCAGGAGCCGAGAGAGACGGGCCTCTCTCGACCTCGCGGAGAGAAGCCGTGAGGCGCGCACCTCCGAGCGCGAGCTGCCGCAAGGTCTGCTGGACGGATCGCTCGAGGGCCTTCGCGGCCGCGCGCCGGCCGCGCGAGAGCTCGTCTCCCAGCGAGTCGAGCGCCGTCGCCCGCTCCGCAAGGTCGCGGTCGAGCTCGGCCAGGCGCGCCTCGAGTGGCCGGTCGTCGGCTCCAGGTCCCTGCGAAGCTTCGAGGGCCTGCCAGCGCGAGGCGAGCTCCCCCGGCTCGGCCGGCCGCTCGCCCGGCCGGCCGAGCCGTCGCGCGAGCGAGCGGAACGCATCGAGCCGCTCCTCGACCTCGTCGAGCCGGGAAGGGTCGAGCTCGAGACGGTCCTGCTCGCGAGCGACCTCTGAGGCGGCGTCCGAAAGCTCCGCCGCCGCCCGGGTCAGCGTCTCGACGACGCGCGCGATCGCGGGGCTGTGAGGGGCATGGACCGCGAGGTCGCGCGCGGTCGCCTGGACGAGGTCGAGCGCCGCACCTTCGCGCTCCGTGAGGCGGTCGTGGCCCGCATCGAGCGCGCGCCCGATCGCGTCCAGGCTCGCGAGCCGCTCCCGCGCTCGCAGGAGGTCTTCGTGCTCTCCCGGTTCGGGGGAGAGAGCCCTGAGCGCCTCGAGCTCGGATCGGCGGAGAGCGTCCCGTTCTCTCGCACCCTCGCTCTCGCGGGAGAGAGCGTCCCGCGCACGGGCAGCCGCGCGCAGGGCTGCGAAGCCCTCGGCGAAGCGCGAGCGCAGGGCATCGAGCGAGCCCAGGCGGTCGAGCGTCCGCCGTTGCCGCTCGGGGGAGGCGAGCGACTGATACTCGTGCTGCGAGAGGAAGTCCACGAGCCTCCCGCCCACGCTCCTCAGGTCGCCGGCGGTCGCGAGGCGCCCGCCGATCCGCGCTCGCCCGCGGCCCTGCGCGTCGAGCGATCGCGAGAGGACGAGATCGGGCTCGTCCCAGTCGTCGGGCGCTCCGAGGCCCCTGAGCTCTTCTCTCAAGGGAGCGCTCTCGACGCGGAAGAGGCCCTCGACGAGCGCCATCCCGGCTCCCGCGCGGACCGTGCGGTCGGGAACGGCGCGTTCTCCCAGGAGGAAGCGGAGCGAGCGCAGGAGCAGGGTCTTTCCATCGCCCGTCCCGCCGCTCACGACGGTCAGGCCCGGTCCCAGCTCGAGCGTGGCGTGCTCGATGAGGACGAAGTCTCGAACGGAAAGCTCGACGAGCATGGAAGCTCCGGAACGCCGCCGCTCCTCCGCGACGCGGCCGCGCGGAGCGCGGACGAGCCCGAGAGGCGAGCAGCGGATCGTGTCTCTCGTCGCGAGAGCCCGCCTAGCGGTTCAGGTCCTCGAGCAGGCGGTCGATCGCGACGCGCCACTTGGCGTCGGTCTCGTAAGTCCCGCGCGCGATCTGCTCGCGGATCTGCATGACCTTCTTCGAGCGGACGTCGGGAAGCTCGCGAAGGAGCTTGAGCCAGCGGCGCTGTTCAGCGTCCCGGGGCTCGCCCCGCTTCTCCTGGGGCTCCATGCAGAACACACCGGAATCACTCGAGCGTGTGGAATCGAAACGGTTCATGGTCGGTCTCCTACAGTCTGCCCCCTCCGGCGCGGATCCGGGGATTTCGTTTCCGCCCTCGCCTACGGCGAGTGCTTCCCCCGCGATCGCGTGCACCAGGGCAGCGTCACCTACCAGGTCGAACACGTGGCTCGCGTGAGCCACGACACGAACTTCAGGAGGCTCGTGTCGTCCGTGACTCTCGCAGGCCTGGTCCGTGAGGGGATCAACGCCGGCATTCACGGGAATCTCCACGAGCATCCTTCTCTTTCTGTCTCTTGGTAAGGGTTAGATTCGGTCCATGCGACCCGAACTCTAACTTAACACCTCCCCCCGACAACGACGTCGGCCGAGCACGACTTCCCTCTCCTTATCGGAATCCCTGTGGATTCCCTGAATAGGGAAAATGTTGTCAAGGATCACGGACGGGCCCCTTGCCCAGAAACCGGGAGCGCCTCCCTGAACCCGGCAAGCCGCCGGCCGTCTTACGCCGAGCGCCCCCGGGGTTTCGGCGGGCGGTGCCGGCGGGGAGGCCTCATGCGAGACGACGTTCACGGGATGCGCCGCAAGCTCACGGGCCTCACGATCCTTCTCCTGGCGCTCGCGCTCGGGCCGCAAGCCATGGCCCAGGAGCCTCCGAAGCCTGCCCAGCCTCCGGTGGACGCGGGGAACGACGACGTCGAGTACGGGCAGGTCATCGACCCGAACGTCCCGATCGACGCCGACAAGATGCTCGGGGTCTGGGCCCAGCGCCTGAAGATCCTCATCTTCGTGGACCCTCAGATGGTCGGGACGAAGATCAAGTTCATCCAGCGCGACGTGAACCTGACCTGGGGCCTCTTCAAGAAGGTCCTCGACTTCCACGACATCGTGCTCGACGAGAAGGAGAGCAACGGGCGCTGGATCCTGTTCGCCCACCTGAGGCGAAACCTCGGGACGAAGCTCGATCCGCCCTTCCCCGTGATCGAGAAGGGAGGCGAGCTCCCGAAGCGCGAGCAGTTCGTGACGGCCTTCATCCAGATCCTCCACGGAGCGGGGAACGACATCTTCGCGACCGTCCGCGGGCTCCTGGCGCGCGACACGAGCCGGACGGGAAACATCCTCTACGTCCGCGGCCCGGAGGTCGTCATCATCGTCGACTTCGCGCCGAACGTGGAGTACTACACGAAGATCATCCGCGCCCTCGACGTCCAGGCTCCCGGGCAGGTGACGCGCGTCATCCAGATCCACAACGCGCCATCGGAGGACATCGCGCGCGTCGTCCAGCAGCTCTTCCGGCCGACGAGCGGGCCCGGCGGGCAGCCCGCGCCTCCTGGCGTCGCGTCCTTCCCGGGAGGAGCTCTCGGGCAAGCGCAGCCCCAGGTGATCGCCGACCCGCGCACGAACAAGCTCATCGTGCAGGCCTATCCTTACCAGTTCGACGAGATGCAGAAGATGATCGACGAGCTGGACATCAAGACGCCTCTCAGGACGGCGACGATCCACGTCTACAAGTGCAAGAACGTGGACGCGGCTTACCTCGCCGGGAAGCTCTCGGAGCTCCTGACCGGAGCGAAGGGCGGCGGAGCAGCGAGGAAGCCGGCGTCCTCGAAGGGAGGCGGCGCGGCGCCGTCGGCGCCGGTCGTCCTCACGCCCCAGACCGGCCCCGGCGGGCAGCAAGCGAAGCCCGACTTCTCCGCGATCGAGACGCGCATCGTGCCGGAGGAGCTCTCGAACTCCCTCCTGATCCAGGCGGACCCCGACAAGTACAAGCAGATCCTCTCGCTCCTCGAGGGAGGGACGCCGGATCAGCAGGAGGGGCTCGACCACGCCCGCCGCCGCGTCCTCATCGAGGCGCAGGTCTGGGAGATCTCGACTCCCACGGACAACATGACGATCGGGTTCGAGCTCGCGGCGATCAACAACGCTCACCGGGGCTCTTTCCGGGGGTCGGGAGCGACGGACTTCGGCCTCTCGACCGTGAGCGTCGACACGACGAACCAGCGCATCACGCGCATCCCGAACCTCACGCAGGGAGTGATCGGAGTCCTCACGAAGGACACGTTCGACAAGCTCCCCGTGATCATGCAGGCGATCGCGAACCTCGAGCACTCGCGGCTCGTGACGACGCCGTTCGCTCTCACGAACGACAACGAGCAGGCGGTCTTCAAGATCACGCAGAACATCCCGTATCAGACCAGCACTCTCTCTGGCACGGGCCTCGCCCAGGCGAACGTCCAGAACATCTCGGTCGAGACGAGCCTCACGGTGACGCCGCAGGTGAACTCCGAGGAGAGCCTCACGATCACCGTCGCGGTCGACCTGGGCTCCGTCGGCGCGCAGGGCTCGGCGGGCCTGCCGCCTTCCACGAACTCGCGGCACTACGACGGCACCGTGACGATCCCGAACATGAAGTACGTCGTCTTCGGCGGCCTCGAGTCCGAGCAGAACGGGAACGTCGAGGCGAAGGTCCCGTTCCTGGGAGACATCCCGATCATCGGCCACCTGTTCAAGCAGAAGCAGTGGACCCACAGCACGTCCAAGATCTACATCTTCATCCGCACGACGGTCTTCTCCGAGGACAGGCAGCTCGCGAGGATCGGCGCGGACCTCCGGCAGAAGGCGCACGTCGCGGCGGAGCGGGACGAGTGGGTCCCGCCGATCGTGGACCCGGCGCTCGTGCGCGCGGACCGGAAGGAGCTCCAGGACGCCGTCTTCGAGGTCTTCGGCACGGGCAGCGGGAATCCCTTCAGCGGCCAACCCAAAGACGACTAGACTGAGAGAACATGCGCCAGCGGATCCTCAAGACCTTGGTCAAGGAAGGGCTGCTCACCGAGAAGCAGGTGAGCGACCTCGACGGCCTCGAGGAGGACGAGCAGAAGTGCATGGACCGCCTCATCCGCGAGAAGGGATGGGTGACGGAGGAGAAGCTCCTCGAGGCGATCCAGCGGGTCACGCGCATCCCCTTCGAGCGCGACCTCTCGAAGGCGAGCGTGCCGTCGGCGTTCGTCGAGCGAGTGCCCGTGACGCTCGCGCGGCAGTTCAACCTCGTCGCGCTCGAGAAGGTCCTGGAGGCCGACGCCGTCGTCTACAAGATCGCGACCTGCGAGCCGCTCAACTTCTACTCCATGGACCAGGTCGCTTCGCTCCTCGAATCCGAGGTCGTGCCCGTCCTCGCTCTCAGGACGGAGATCTCGGCCCTCTTGAACCGGGCGTATCAAGGGAAGGGCTCGGAGGGAGTCGACCAGGCGCTCGAGGGAGTCGAGGTCGACGAGGACCTCATCAAGATCGATGACGAGGATATCGGCGAGGAGGACATCCTCAACACGGCCGACAAGGGGCCGATCATCAAGCTCGTCAACACGATCATCTTCGACGGCTACCGGATGCGCGCGAGCGACATCCACTTCCAGCCCTTCGAGCACAAGCTCCAGGTGAGGTACCGGATCGACGGGATCCTCTACGACAAGAACGAGATCCCGAAGCAGTTCCAGGAAGCGGTCACGTCGCGGCTCAAGGTCATGTCGAAGATGGACATCGCCGAGCGCCGGCTCCCGCAAGACGGGCGAGCCTCGTGCACGATCGGCGACGGGCAGGTCGACATCCGCTTCAACTCCGTGCCCACGAACTACGGGGAGCGGCTCGTGCTCCGGCTCCTCGACAAGACGGCGCGGGTCTACAAGCTCGAGGACATATGGCTCTCGCCCGACGACTACGTCTCCATGAACCGGCTCATCGACTACCAGCACGGGATCATCCTCGTGACGGGGCCGACGGGCTCGGGGAAGACGACGACGCTCTACGCCGCTCTCTCGAAGATCAACTCGGCCGAGCTCAACTGCATCACGATCGAGGACCCGATCGAGTATCACCTGGCCGGGGTCTCGCAGATCCAGGTCTCGCAGAAGAAGGGCCTCACGTTCGACCGCGGGCTCCGCGCGCTCCTCCGGCAGGACCCGGACGTCATGATGGTGGGAGAGATCCGCGACCTCGAGACGGCGCGCATCGCGATCCAGGCCGCGCTCACGGGACACCTCGTCTTCTCGACGGTCCACACGAACGATTCGGCGTCGACGGTCACGCGCCTGATCGACATCGGAGTCGAGCCTTACCTCGTGGCGAGCTCCGTGATCGCGGTCATCGCGCAGCGCCTCGTGCGCGTGATCTGCAAGGACTGCCTGAGCTCGCTCGAGCCGACGGACGACGAGCTCAAGCAGATCGCGCTCAAGCGCTCGGACCTGGGCCCGAAGGGAACGATCAACGTCGGCATGGGCTGCGAGCACTGCCTCGAGACCGGCTACCTCGGCCGCACGGCGATCTACGAGCTCCTCACGATCGACGACAAGGTCAGGGAGCAGGTCATGCGCCGCACGAGCGCGACCGAGATCAAGGAGCAAGCCGTCCAGCGAGGTCTCCGGACGCTCCGCATGGACGGGGCGCGCAAGGTCGTCGAGGGCCTCTCGACCATCGAAGAGGTCCTCCGAGTCACGCAGCTCGACGTGAACTGACGCTGGAAACGAAACATGAAGAACGCGAAGACACAAAGACGCAAAGACGCAAAGAAAAACGTAAAGAAAGACGCCCTTTGCGTCTTCGCGCCTTTGCGGCCCTTGCGTTTCTCGGTCGGTGACTGATGCCTGTCTTTCAGTACAAAGCGCTGACGGCGAAAGGCGACGCGACGGATGGCGTCATCGACGCCGACACGCCGAAGGAGGCGAGGGACAAGCTCCGCTCGCGGAGCGTCTACGTCACCGAGATGCAGGCGCTCGACGCCCGGACGAAGCAGGAGACGCTCGATAAGGGCTCGCTCGAGCTGGACGCGGGCTCCGCTCTCACGGCGCTCAAGAGCTTCAAGCTCCCGAACCTCAGGGCGCGCGCGGCGAGGGGAGAGGTCGTCGCGCTCACCCGGCTCCTCGCGACGCTCCTCCACGCGGGCATCCCCCTCGTGGACGCGCTCAACTCCCTCATCACGCAGATCGAGAACAAGTACTGCGAGACCGTGCTGCGGCAAGTGAAGGAAGACGTCCAGCGAGGCGCCTCGTTCGCCGACGCGCTCTCGCGGCACTCGGACCTGTTCGACAACCTCTACGTGAACATGGTCCGCGCCGGCGAGGCCGCGGGAGCGCTCGACGAGGTGCTGAAGCGCCTCGCGAGCTTCCTCCAGGCCCAGAGCCGCATGAGGAACCGCGTGGCCGCAGCCCTCACTTACCCGGTCATCATGACGGTCTGCGGCTCGGGCGTCGTGACGTTCCTCATGATGTTCGTGGTGCCGAGGATCACGAGGATCTTCGAGAAGAAGAAGACCGCCCTCCCGGCGCCCACGCAGATGCTCCTCGCGATCCAGCACGGGCTCACCGACTACTGGTGGGTCGGGGCGATCGCGATCGCCGCGATCGTCCTCGTTTACCGCATGTACACGAGGACCGAGTCCGGAGCTCTCTGGAAGGACACGACGAAGCTCAAGCTCCCGGTCTTCGGTGAGCTCTTCCGGAAGCAGTCGATCGCGCGCTTCGCGACGACCTTCTCGACCCTGCTCAAGTCCGGCGTGCAAGCGACCGACGCGCTCAGGATCCTCGGGACGGTCGTCGACAACCGCCTCCTCGCCCAGGTCCTCGAGGACGTGCGCCTGAGGATCATCGAGGGCGCCGACATCTCCACGCCGATCAAGAAGTCGCGCGTCTTCCCTCCCGTCGTCGGCGACATGATCGCGATCGGCGAGGAGTCGGGGCAGCTCGAGGACCTCCTCGACCGGATCGCCGAGGCCTATGACGAGGAGATCGAGGTCACGACCCAGCGCGTGACCGCGACGATCGAGCCCGCGATCATCATCTGCATGGCCGTCGTCGTCGGGTTCATCGTCATGTCGATCATCTTGCCTCTCGTGCAGATCGGGAAGCTCGGCGGCTGAGCGAAGCGAAGCGGGCGAGGCCCGAAGGG
>JACQDU010000229.1 GCA_016200955.1 bacterium | reverse complement strand
CTTCTCGAGGTGGCGGATGCAGCGCCGGCGGATGAAGGGCTCCGCGACCTGGGAGGCCGAGATCGCGGTCTGGACGCGCGTCTCGACGCCGAGCCGCTAGAGCGCGTCCTGGAGCGCGACGCCGTTTATGATCGTCGCGAGCATGCCCATGTAGTCGGCGGTCGCTCGCGTGATCCCCTGGGCGGAGATCTGCGAGCCGCGCACGATGTTCCCGCCGCCGACGACGATCGCGAGCTCGCGCCCGCGCTCGCGGATGCGCTTCGCCGTCTCGGCGATCGTCTTGACCTCGTCGGAGTCGATCCCGTGAGCGCCTTCCTTGCAGAAGGCCTCGCCGGAGATCTTGAGGAGGATGCGCTTCCACGGCCCGCGAGTCGGAGTCTCTTTGGCAGCGCGCGAGGAGCTCGAGCTCGTTGGGGCGACGCTCACGGGAGCACCTCCAGGGGCGGCGAGCGAAGCGTGACGCGTAGGCCGAAGCGTGACGGGTAAGCCGAAGCGTGACGGGTAACCCGAAGCGTGACGGGTAAGCCGCGGCGTGACGGTGAGCCGCTAGCCGCCGAGCTGGCGACGGACGAACCAGGCGATCTTCGGAGCGCCGCCGAGAGACTCTCCGACCTCGGCCAGCACCTGCTCGACCGACTTCGAGTCGTCCTTGACGAAGGGCTGCTCCTGGAGCACGCGCTCCTTGAAGAAGCGGCCCATCTTGCCGTCGATGATCTTCTCCTTGATCTGGTCGGGCTTCTTCGAGTCCTTGGGGTCCGCGTCCATCTGCTCCTTGTGGAAGCGGCGCTCCTTCTCGACCTGATCCTTGGGCACGCCCTCGCGGTTCACCGCGACGGGGATCTGGACCGCGGCCGCGACGTGCATGGCCACGTCCTTCGCGAGAGCCTCGAGCTCGGGCTTCTTCGCCGCATCGGCGGAAGGCGCCAGGACGCCCACGAGCACCGAGAGCTTCCCCGGCGGGTGGATGTAGGTGCCGATCCGGCCCGGCCCCTCGAGCGTCCTCCGCTCGAACCACTCGAACTTGATGTTCTCCTTGATGACCGTGGAGATCTGGGCCTTGATCGCCTCGTCGATCGTGCCCTTGCCGCAGGGGAGGGCGAGCGCGGCGGCGGCGTCCTTCACGCCCGCGCCCTTCGCGATGAGGGCGTCCGCGATCTCTCCCGCGAGCGCGCGGAAGCGGTCGTTCTTGGCCGCGAAGTCGGTCTCGCACTTGAGCTCGACCGAGACCACAGTCTTCCCGTCGGGCGAGAGCTTGTTGACGAGGACTCCCTCGGAGGTCGCGCGGGCCGTGACCTCGGCCTTGACGCCCTTCTTCCTGAGCCACTCCTCCGCCTTCTCCATGTCGCCGCCCGTGTCGACGAGGGCTTGCTTGCACAGGCCCATCGCGGCGCCCGTCTTGTCGCGGAGCTCTTTCACGACCTTTGCGCAGACCTCGACCATGTCCTTCTGTCCTGTTCGGAAGTAGGCGCGCGCCAGTCGAGCGCGCGCTTGCTCGTCGCCGTGCTTCGCGCGGCGCCCGAGCCCGCGCAGCTCCTCGTCGACCATGAGACCTCACCGTGTGAGGTCTACGCCCCGGAAGCGCCCGGCTGTCCGTCGCGGGGAGACTCCGTCGCCCCCCCGGCCGTACCTAGGGCGGCGCCGGGCTCGCGCACGTCCGGGAGCGCCGGAGGCTCCGAACCCGACGGAGACGGCGTGCCGCCCTTCGCGACCACGCCGCGCTGGGCGTCGAACTTCGCCTTGCCTCGTTTGATCGCGTCGATGAGCTTGGTCGCGAGGACCTGGACCGCGCGGAAGGCATCGTCGTTCCCCGGGATCGGGATGTCGACGTCGGAGGGGTCCGAGTCGGTGTCGATGACGCACACCGAGGGAATGCCCATCTTGTGGCACTCGGAGAGCGCGATGTGCTCTCGCCTCGGGTCGACGATGAGGACCGCGGCCGGGAGCCGGTTCATCTTGCGGATGCCCTCGAGGTTCCTGAGCAGCTTCCGCTTCTCGCGGTTCAGGCCGGAGATCATCTTCTTCGAGTGGAGGGCGTACTCGGGCGAGGTCTCGAGGGTCTCGATCTCCTCGAGCCGCTTGAGCCGGCTCCGGATCGTCTGGTAGTTCGTGAGCGTCCCGCCGAGCCAGCGCTCCGCGACGTAGTGCTGGCCGCAGCGCAGCGCCTCGTCCTTCACGAGCTTCTTGAGCTGGGGTTTCGTCCCGACGATGAGGACCTCGTTCCCGGCCGCGACGATCTTCTCGAGGAAGTGAGTGGCGCGGATGAGGCCCTTCACGGTCTCGCGGAGGTCGATGAGGTGGATCGAGTTCCGCTTCCCGTGGATGAAAGGCTGCATCTTCGGGTTCCAGCGGCTGCAGCGGTGGCCGAAGTGGACGCCGGCATCGACGAGCTCTTCGAGAGTCACGAGAGACATGCGGAGGTTCCCTCTAGCGCCGCGGCGCTGGTGCGAAGCAGCCCGATCGCCCGAACCGAGCGGCGCATGGGGCTTGGGTGAGCCGTCCCTTCGTCACGGCCGGTGCCGCGCTCCGGGAGTCGGCGTGGGAGAGCTCCGCGGGCTCGGTCCGCGCAGGCTCGGCGCGAAATCTTACACATGCCCTCCCACGCGTCAATCACGAACGCGAGAACGGGCGGGAGGCTTGCGAGCGAGCGAGCGCCGTTCTTCCCTGGCTTCCTTGGAGACAAACGGCCAAGCTCCTCCCATGAGCGCCGATTCGAGCCTGGGGGGCCGGCGGTCGATCCTCCTCTTCCTCCTGTTATTCTCGATCCTCGTGTCGTGGTGGCTCGTGGTCCGCGCGCGAAACCTCGAGGAAGGAGTCGCCGCCGAGCTCAGGAGCGAGGCGAAGCGCGGGCTCGGCGTGCGGCGGAAGCAGCTCTGGAACTGGAAGAAGTACGAAGAGACCGGCTTCGTGCGCATGGGCCCTCCCCGCGAGGGCGAGTGGCTCGCCCGCTTCCCGGAGCTCGGGCAGACGTTCCTCGAGTACGCGCGCGACTGCCGGAACAAGCGCGGCCCGGGCCGCGAGACGATCGCGCTGCGCCTCCTCGGCCCGCTCTCGGACCGCGCGAGGGCCGCCGTCCTTCCCGTGCGGCGCTTCTGCGAGGCCTTCTTCGGCCTCCCCGTTCGCGTCCTCGAGGAGAGGCCGCTCCCCGAGGCGGCCTTCAGGAAGGACCGCGGGCAATACGACGTGACGCCGCTCCTCTCGCACCTCGAGGCCGAGGTTCAGCAAGGAGAGCTCATCCACGCCGCTCTCTGCGACCGCGACCTCTGCTGGATCGGCGAGCTCGACAACTTCTGCTTCGGCGGAGCGAGCTTCCAGCGCCCGGTCGGCGTCTACTCGCTCCACCGATTCGGGCTCGGCGAGAACCGCGAGACGGTCTACCGCCGCCGCGCCTTCCAGCTCGTGGCGCACGAGCTCGGGCACATCCTGGGCATGGCTCACTGCATCTACTACAAGTGCCTCATGAACGGCACGAACTCCCTCGAGGAGAGCGACGGGGCGCCTTGCCACCTCTGCCCGGTGTGCGAGGAGAAGCTCGTCTGGAACCTCGGCCTCGACCGCCCGGGCCGCGAGGGCGCGCTCTCCGTCATCTTCAAGGACGAGGGCCTCGACGACGAGGCTGCGTGGGCGGAGGCGCATGCCGCGAGGATCGCGGGCGCGGTGGCTCCCGTGACCACGCTCGGGCGATGAAGCTCGGCGAAGGCCACGTCCTCCCAGGAGAGCTCGACGGCTCAGGGAGGGTCCAAGGGGACGTCGAGCGCGTCCCTCCGGCGGGAACAGCTCGAGGGCCGGATCCGGCGCGACCAAGGGGTCCTCGTCCGGCGGAGGATCACCCTCTTCCTCGTCCTCGAGCGGAGACGGAGGCCCCGATCCGCTCACGCGCTTCGTGCACTGGCTGATCGACAAGGACAAGGGGACGAAGCCGGCGACCAAGTGAGGAGAGTCGGCGCGGGCGATCGCCCGTCGCCTCGTCTCCTCACGCACCCGGCGGCTTCGCCGCGGCGGGAGGCCTCGCCGCCGGCCTCGCTCCCGGCGCCGGCTTCGCCTGAGGCCGCGGAGCGCCCCTCCCCGTCGCGCGAGGAGTCGGCGTCGCCTGGACGGGTCGCGGCGAGCCCTTCGGCAGCTCGCGCACGCCCTTCACGACTCTCATGACTTCCTCGACCGACGTGAGGCCGCCGAGCGCCTTGTCGAGACCGTCCTGCCAGAGAGAGATCAGGCCGCTCTGCGCGGCGACCTGGGCGAGCTCGTCGGGAGAGGCGCTCGCGTAGATCGCCTTTCGGAGAGGAGCCGTCATCGGCATGAGCTCGAAGATCGGCGCTCGTCCCTGGAAGCCGGTCCGCTTGCAGGCCGGGCAGCCCTCGGCGGTGTAGACGGGACGGTTCGCTCCGATGATCTTCACGAGGTGCTCGGGCGGCTGAGCGCTGCGCCGGCACTGAGGGCACAGCTTCCTCACGAAGCGCTGCGAGACGACCGAGCGGATCGCGTAAGCGATCCCGTAAGGAGCGATCCCCATGTCGAGGAGCCGCACGACGGTCCCCACGGCGTCGTTCGTGTGGAGCGTCGAGAGGACGAGGTGGCCCGTGATCGCCGCCTCGGTCGCGATCTCCGCCGTCTCGGCGTCGCGGATCTCTCCCACCAGGATGATGTTCGGATCCTGCCGGAGGAGCGCGCGGAGGACCTTCGGGAAAGAAAGGCCGAGCTCGTGGTTCACCTGGGTCTGCGTGATCCCCTGGACGTCGTACTCGACCGGGTCCTCGACCGTCTGGATGTTGAGCTCGGGTCGGTTGAGCGTCTGGATCACGGCGTAGAGGCTCGTCGTCTTCCCGCAGCCCGTCGGTCCCACGTGGAGGAGGAGCCCGTTCGGGGTCGAGACGAGCGGCTTGTAGATCGCGAGCATCTTCTTCGTGAACCCGAGGTCCTCGAGGCTCATGCCGAGCCGCGAGTTGTCGATCACGCGGAGGACGGCCTTCTCTCCTCCCATGCACGGAGTCGTCGAGAGGCGCACGTCGAGGCCGTTCCGGCCGCCGATCTCGGCGATGTTGAAGCGGCCGTCGAGAGGCACGGCCCGCTCGTTCACGTCGAGAGAGGCCATGACCTTCACGCGAGCGAGGACCTTCTTCGCGTCGGGGACCGTCTCTATGTGATGCAGGTCTCCGTCGACGCGCATGCGGACGCGGAGCTTGTCGTCTCCCTCGGGCTCGAGGTGGACGTCGCTCGCGCCGCGGTCGTACGCGGCCTTGATCCAGTTGTTGACCAGAAGCTCGACGCTCACTCGGCACGCTCCCGTGCAGGCCCCGACGCCGTCTCAAGCTAAACAAGGAGAGAGCGAAACGGCAATGCCTCCCGGCACCGGCGGCTACTTCTTGCCTCGAAGGTCCGCGATCTTCGCGCGGGCCTCGGCGCTCTCGCTCTCGTTCTTCGAGACCTTGAGGAAGCGCTCGAGGTCGGCGATGGCGCCCGGCGCGTCGCCCTTCCTCGCGCGGGCGAGACCGCGGAGGCGCAAGGGAGCGGCGATGTCCGGCAAGGCGTCGATCACGAGAGTGAAGTCCGCGATCGCGCCGTCCACGTCGCCCGTCTTCTCCCGGTAGACGCCGCGGTTCACCTGGGCGTCCCAGAGCGGCCGCACCTCGAGCGAGCGCGTGAGGTCCGCGATCGCGCCCCGGAAGTCGCCGCGCTCGCCCCGCAGGAGCCCGCGGTTCAGGAAGACCTCGGCCTCGCTCGTCGTCAGGTCCATGGCCCTCGCGATGTCGCGCTCCGAGGCATCGAGGTCGCCCTTCTTGAGCTCCGCGAGGGCGCGGTTGTTCCATGCCTGCCAGTGCTTCGCGTCGAGTGCGATCGCCTTGGAGGAGGCGGCGATCGCTCCCTCGAGGTCTCCGGCTTCCGCGCGCACGCCTCCGAGGAGCGCCCAGGCGCTCACGGATCTCGGGGCGAGCTCGGTCGCCTTCGCGGCATCGGCGACGGCTCCCTTGGCGTCTCCCATGCCTCCCCGGATGCGGCCGCGCCTCTCGTAGTTCTCGGCGGTGGGCTCGAGCTCGACGGCCCTCGTCATGTCCGCGAGAGCTCCCTCCATGTCGGTCTGCGTGGCGCGGACCATGGCGCGGTTGGACCAGGCCGCGGCGCGCTTCGGCGTGAGCTTGATCGCCTGCGAGGTGTCGGCGAGCGCTCCCGCGAGGTCGTGTCTCTTGAAGCGAGCGTTGCCGCGGATCTCCCAGCCGACGGCCTCGTCCGGCTCGGCCTCGAT
The DNA here is from genome assembly GCA_016200955.1 of bacterium. GTDB lineage: Bacteria > Planctomycetota > J058 > J058 > JACQDU01 > JACQDU01. The sequence goes on along the minus strand of JACQDU010000229.1, from coordinate 1,391 downwards.
CGCCTTCGTGCCGTCGGCGATCGCGCCTTCCACGTCTCCTCGCTCGAGGCGGGACTTCGCGCGGTTCGACCAGACGTAGGCGTTCTGCGGGACCAGCGTGAGGAGCCGGGTGAAGTCCTTGATCGCTCCCTCGTGGTCTCCGGCGAAGGCGCGCATGCAGCCGCGGCAGTTGAGCGCGAGCACGGAGCCGGGGTCGGCGTCGACCGCGAGGTCGCTCTCGCGCGACGCTCCCTCGACGTCGCCCGTCATGTAACGGGAGAGAGAGAGAACGACGTGAGCGCTCGCGAGCCGGGGGGCCTTGAGGATCGCTCGCTCCGCCTCCTTGGCGGCGCGCTCGTAATCGCGCTGGGCGATCGCTCCCATGGCCGCGGCGAGCGCGGTGTACTCGTTCTCCTCGTGCCGCGCGCGGGCGCGGGCGACGAGCTCCTTCAAGGGCTTCGAGAGGATCACGTCGACGTTCGCCCGGACGCCCCACTCGACCTCGTGGAGCGCGAAGAGGGCCGCGTAGCCGGGCGAGAACTCGTCGGCGCAGGCCCGGAGGAGCTCGCGAGCGGCGTCGGTCTCGCCCGCGCTCGCGAGGACGCGCCCGGCTTCGAGGAGAGTCGCCTCGGTCCGGTCGACGAGCACGGCTTCCTTGACGAGCTTCTTCACGTCCTCGGGCCGCGCTCCTTGCCGGAAGCGCCTCCCGGCCTCCGCGAGGAGCTCGCGCGCTTCCTCGACGCGCTTCCTCGCGCTCGTGGCCTTCTCGCGCTCCTTCTCGGCCGCCTCGCGCTCCCTCTCGGCCTGCTCGCGGGCCGCGACGTTGCGGAGGAGGTCGTCGTTCTTCCGCGCGATCTCGAGGTTCTTCGCGAAGACGGCGAGCGCGGCGATCGTCGAGACGAGGACGGCGGCGGCGGCCGCCGCGACGAAGGCCGGGTGGCGCAAGACGAGCTTCCGGGCCTCCTCGACGGGCCCGTAACGGTAGCCCGCGATCTTCCGGCCCTCGAGGTAAGCGCGGAGGTCAAAGGCGAACGCGGTCGCGCTCTCGTAACGGCTCGTCGTGGAAGCAGCGAGAGCGCGCGCGGCGATCGCGTCGAGCTCGCGCGGCACCGAGGGCCTCCTCGCGCGCGGGAGGACGACCTTGCCCTCGATCGTCTCGGAGAGGAGGACGACGGTCGTCTCTCCCGCGATCGGCGGACTTCCCGTGAGGACCTCGGCCAGGATCGCTCCCAGGGAGAAGACGTCGGCTTGCGGTCCGATCTCTTCTCCGCGCGCCTGCTCGGGCGCCATGTAGCCGAGCGTCCCGAGGAGCGAGTCCGCTTGCGTGAGCCGCGAGCCCGCCGCCGTCTCGCCGAGCGCCGAGTCGGACGCGACGGGAGGCGTCGCCGTCCCGGGAGCGCTCCTCAGGATCG
>JACQDU010000228.1 GCA_016200955.1 bacterium | reverse complement strand
TCTCAGCATCGAACACCGCCGGGCCGGCGTGCGACGACATCTTGCTTGTCCTGTCACCGCCCGGGAGGGGGCGGCTTGAGTCCCCCAGGCTACCGCTGGCCCGGGCGAGTGGAAGACGAAAGTTCGGCAAAAGCTGCCGGGAAGTCGCCGGTCTACACCGGTGTTCCGTCAGCAGCGGGCCTCGGTGCGAGCTCCTTCAGCTTCAAGTTCATCTGCTTCATCCTGAGAGACGCCGACTCGAGCCAGACGCGGAAGTCGCCGGACGACTTGAGTCTGTTGGCGAGCTGCTGCGCCTGATCGAGGTCGAGATCCCGGATGAGCACCACCGGGGCGGCCTTGACGACGTTGTCCGCGAGAGCGTCGTTGACTTCGAACGACCGGAGGAGCGCTTCCTTCGCCTTGTGCAGGCTCGCGCCACCCTGGAAGGCAATGGCGTAACGCGGCCCACGATCGACCGGCTTGAGCTTGAACTTGAGGCCCTTAGTCTTGATCTTGCGCATGGGTCCACTCCTCTCGCGAAGGCGCGATCCCTGGGGAACCACACCCTCGCTGCCAAGCCTCAGACACGACGCGTAAGACTCGTGCCGCACCGAGACTCGGCCAGCCCCCGCGGAGACAACATACTAACATCGCCCGCGTCCGTGGCATAGAGAAAAGTCCATGTCGAACGCCGGAACCGCTGCCATTCGTGGACTTGAGACGACGGACCGCGAGCGGAGCGCGCCCGATCCCTCATTGCCGAGCAAGGCGCGGCTGCGCGCATTGGCATCACAAACCCGCCTCGTGGCGGTTCCTGGTAGGATAAGCTACGGTCCCGCTGGGCGTTTCCGCTCGTTGGTCGGGGCCGCCGGAGACATGACGCACCCGTCCATTGTCGATCTCAGGTAAGATGCAGATTCACGTCGTCGAATGGAACTTCCTGTGGGTTCGTGGCGTGCATCCGAAGGTAAAGGTCCACTCAGGGTCGCGGGGGTGTAAGAGCGGGTCGGCTCTCAGAGACCCCTTTACAGCGTTCCTCAAGTGTTGCTAGATTTGGGCTCGCGGTCCCCGTCTAGGGAACAGGGGGATTCTCGTGAAGTTGTCTCATTGTGTGCTGCCGCTCGTTCTCGTGAGCGCGGCTCTCCTCAACGCGGTGATGATCGGGTGCTCCCGCGGCGCAGGCAGCGGAAGTCCCTATTATGGGCCTGGTACCGGCGCCGTAGGCTCCTTCACGCCGGTCTTCAACGGATCGGCCGCGAGCGGTATCGGATCGCTCTCCGTCGGCCCGTCCATGGTCGTCGCGCGGCAATACCACACCGCCACGGCGATCCCCAAGGGCGTCGGCGCCTACTCGAGCGGAGGGATCCTCGTCTGTGGTGGCGAGACCGGCTTGAGCGGAATTCCGCCGTACGGCTCGATCACCGAGAACGAGGTCTACGACACGGCGACGACGACCTGGACACTGGTGAGCGCGCTCACCGCGGGCGACGCGGGCTACATGACGAACGTCCATCCGATCGTCGGCACCCCCGTCCACACCTCGCGGACGCGCCACTCGGCGCTCCAGCTCACATCGGCGGCGGGCGGAAAGATCCTCGTGCTTGGCGGCCTGGGCATCCAGGACAACCCGCCCTTCCCGTCGAATCCGCTCCTCACGACCTGCTTCGTGTTCGATCCGAGCGGGAACTCGTTCACCCAGGTCGATGACATGCCGAAGGGCCGGAGCGAGATGAACTGCGTGACCCTGAGCACCGGCCTCGTGCTCGTGTGCGCGGGTCTCGTTCCTCCGCCTCCTCCTCCGCCGATCTCTCCCTTCTGGGGCGTGACGACGAAGACGGCGTGGCTCTATGACTACACGAAGTCTCCCGGCACCCAGTGGATCCCGATCGGCGGACCGGCGCCCGGCGGCTTCCTGGTCGACTCGACCGACTATCACTGGGGCGGGGTCATCTTCCAGTCGGGCCCCGGCAAGGCCTCGATCGCCGGCGGCGCGGCCGTCGGCCTCACGACGCCTTCGCCGCCCTTCCCGTACTCTCCGCTCAGCTACTACTTCCTCCCGAGCGCTCCGTTCTTCCCCACGGCCAAGTGCGAGACGTACGACAGCGGCACGGGCGGCTTCGGCGCCGGACCGACGTACACGGTCGACCGGTTCCTCGCCATGGGCACCGCCATGAAGAACGGCGACGCCCTCATCGGCGGCGGGCTCGTCTCCTCGATCCCGTCCGCGGTCCTGAAGACGATCGACTACTTCGACCACACCACGTCGCCGCCGGCCTTCGCGGCGGTGCCGAACAGCTTCGTCTTCCCCGACCCCGACGTCGATCCCTCGGCCTCTCCCCCGCTTGTCCCGACGATCTCGACGAAGTCCCTCCACACCGAGCGCTACTGGGGCACGGCGGGCGAGGTCGACGGCGGCCGCTCGGGCGACGTGCTGTTCTCCGGTGGGTTCGCGGCGTCGGGTGGCATCTACCTCGATGCGTGCCTCTGGCAGATGAAGATCCACGGCATGAACAACAGCCCCGACACCCCGAGCCCTCCCTGCGAGATGCTCATGTCGGACGCGCGCGTTCACCACGCGAACGCGCCGCTCTTCGACGGCCGCCTCATGCTCATCGGCGGCTTCAACGGGGCGACCGTCGTGGCCAGCACGGATATCTACGGCCACTGAGAGCCTGAGCTGGCCGCACTCTGCGACGACGCCTCCTCGACTTCGAGGAGGCGTCGTCGTTCCGGACGAAAGACGGACATGCGAGAAGAGCCGAGGCACGAGGCACACGCGAGGAAAGAAGAAGTGACCACCGAACGCACCGAAGACACCGAGTCGCCGTTTCGGTGCGCTCGGTGGTTTTGGTGGTTTCTCTCTCGTTGTCTCCGTGCCTCCGTCTTTCCGCGAGGCCCCGCGCCGATTCCGAGACGCTCGCTCGCGCTCGTGGCCCTGGCGTGCGCTCTCGGGCAGCTCGCGCTCGCGGGAGACGAGCCCGAGGCGGTGAGGAAGGTCCGCGAGCAGCTCCCCGAGCTCAGGAAGAAGCTCGAGCGCGCGCGCGGCGCGAAGCTCGAGGGCGAGATCAAGGTCGCTCACCTGACCGACGAGGAGCTCCGGGCGCGCCTCGAGAAGGAGGTCGAGCGGGACTACCCCGACGCGAGGGCGATCGACCGCACCCTCGCGCGGCTCGGCCTCTTCTCCGAGTCCTACGACCTCAAGCGAGACATCGTCGAGACCGAGGCGGTGCAGGCCCTCGCCTTCTACGATCCGGAGAAGAAGACCTTCTTCATCGCGAAGCCCGACCTCCCCGAGGCCGATCTCCGGGCCGCCGTGATCCACGAGCTCGACCACGCGCTCCAGGACTCTCGCTTCGACCTCATGAAGCTCAGGCGAGGCGCTCTCGGCGACGAAGACCGCGAGAACGCGCTCACGTTCCTGATCGAGGGCGAGGCGAGCTACGTCATGGCTCTCTCGATCGCCCGCGATGGCGGCGTCCCGGTCGCGCTCGCGGACATGGCGGTCGAGTCCGAGGCGTCTCTCTCGCGCGAGCAGGTCCTCGAGAAGCTCGAGCGCTCCGCGGAGAAGGCGGGGGAGAGAGGCAAGGCCAAGCGCGCGTCGTATCGGTGCTCGAAGGAGATGCCGCTCTACGTCTACCGGACCCTCGTCGAGCCCTACGTTCGCGGCTCGGCCTACGTCGCGCGCATCCGCCGCCGCGGCGGGTGGGAGGCCGTCGACGCTCTCTTCCGCGACCCGCCGCGCTCGACGAGCGAGTGCCTCCACCCCGAGCGGCCTCGTGCGAAACCGGTGAGCCTGTCGCTTCCCGACCTCGGGCCGCTCCTGGGAGAAGACTGGAAGCCGATCCACGCGGACACTCTCGGCGAGCTCGGCCTCGACTGCTTCCTCAAGGAGCGCCTGGGCCCGGGCCACGAGGACGTGGCGCCGGGCTGGCGCGGCGACCGGCTCGGCGCCTTCGCTCGCGGCGAGCGGACCGCCGTCCTGTGGCTGACTTCCTGGGAGAGCGAGCGTGCCGCTCTCGCCTTCCTCGCCGCGGCGACCGAGATCGCCAAGGGCGACGCCTCGCGCCTGCGCGAGGGCGAGGCTTCCCGGGCCTCTCGCTCGGGGAAGAAGGTCGCCGTCGCTCTCGGCCTTCCGGCCGCATCGTGCGATGAGGCCCTGGAAATGACGCTCCGACGCTGAACGTTCTTCCGGAAAGGAGAGGCGACGAGAGCCCAGGCGAGCGGCAGCGAGCCGCGGTGAAAGTCACCGGCCTCGGCTTCCGCCCGAGCCAAATGCCACGCCTTGGGGCGTGGCGGACTTCTTCTCTCCGCGAGAAGAATTGGACTGTTGGTAGCACGAAGGCTTCGCCTCCTCGTGCCGTCCAGGTCGTCTTGCTACGATCGATCTCATGCCGGACCCCATCGAGGACGCGTTCGAGGCCGTCGCGCGGAGGCACGCCCGGGGCGAGCTCGCGGACGATCTCGCCGTGGAGGCCGCGCTCCGCGCGCGCGGCGCCCTCGACGCGCCGGGCCTCTTCGATGCCGTGCGCTCGACCCTCGAGCCTTTCTGGAAGGTCGTGCACGACGACCCCGCGCTCGCGCTCGGGCTCATGACCGCGGCTTACGTCGCGGCGCGGCTCCGTGGCGCGAACGCGCTCCTCCGTGCCGAGCTCCGGAGCCGCCGCGGGACGGCGCTCTTCGCTCTCGGGAAGGCGAAGCAGGCCGCGGCCGAGCTCGAGGGCGGCCTCGCCACTCTCTCGGAGCCGGAGGCCCCGCTCCTCGACCAGGGCCAGGTCGCCCGCGTGCGCGCGCAGCTCCTCTGCTTCCTCGGAAACGCGAGGATCGCGGTGGGAGAGATCCCGAAAGCCTGCGTCGCGCTCGAGGAGGCGATCCACATCGCGCGGACCCACAACCTGAAGGCCGCGGAAGGGATCTACCTCTCGAGCCTCGGGAACGCGCGGACCGTGACGGGCGAGGCGCGCGCCGCCGCGGATTACTACGAGCAAGCGCTCGCGATCGCGCGTGCCGTCGGGAACGAGCGGGGCGAGGAGGTCAACCTCGGGAACCTCGGTCTCGCGAAGCAGGCGCTCGGAGACGCCGACGGCGCGCTCGAGTGCTACGAGGCCTCGCTCAAGCTAGCGGAGAAGCTCCACGACCGTCGGGGGAGCGCGACGGACTGCGCGAACATAGGCGCCGTCCTCCACGACAAGGGCGAGCTCGAGCAAGCGCGCGAGCGTTACGCGCAGTCGCACCAGACCGCGCTCGAGCTCGGGGACAAGAAGACGGAGGCGATCGCTCTCCTCGGCCTCGCCGCGCTCGCGCGGGAGGGAGGGAACCACGACGAGGCGCTCCGCCACTCCGCGGCGGCGCAGGCGTGCTTCGTCCTGCTCGAGGACCCGAAGGGCGAGGGAGACGCGCTCGCCGAGATGGGGCGCGTCTCGCTCGAGCAAGGCGACGCCGCCTCCGCCCTCGCTCGCTTCGAGAAGGCGATCGCGATCGCGCGCACGGTCGGCGACCGCCGCGGCG
>JACQDU010000227.1 GCA_016200955.1 bacterium | reverse complement strand
TCGCTCGTGGGAACGCTGGTCCAGGTGGGCCGCGGCAAGATCCCCCCGGGCGAGCTCGCCGGCATCCTTGCGTCGCGTGAGAGGGCGCGCGCCGGGCCGACCGCGCCGCCCCAGGGGCTCTTCCTCGCGAAGGTGTTCTATGACGAGGAAGCGAGGCTCCCCGGGGTGGGTGGGAGAGGTCCAGGAAACTAAGGCTGCGTGGGGCGACTTTCGTCGCCCCCGCCCCCTAGCTCTTCAAAGGTGCGCTCCGCCTCGATCGGCGGAGCACATTCGAGAGAGGTGTTGGAGTGAAGATCACGATCACCGGCCGACACATGCAGGTTCACGACAGCGTGAAGGACTATTGCAACGAGAAGGCCTCGAAGCTCGAGCGGTTCAACGACGCCCTGCGACACGTCGAGATCATCCTCTCGCAGGATGGAGACCGGAAGCGCGTGGAGATGGTCGCCACGTCGCGCGTCGGCGGACGCCACGTGGGCCAGGTCGAGCACGAGGACGCCTTCGCCGCGATCGACCTCCTGGTGGACAAGATGAAGCGGCAGCTCGAGCGCACGAAGGAGAAGAGGAAGAACCGGAAGCACGGCGAGAGCGCTCGCCACATGCAGCCGGGCGAGCCGCCCGCGGCCAAGAACGAGAAGGAAGAGGACCTCGAGACGTACGACGACGTCATCGAGAAGATGGAGCTCTAGGGGCGGGGGCGACGAGGGGTCGCCCACGCAACGCAGACACGGCTCCGGGATGACAAGCCTACCGTTGTCGACGGGTTGCGCACCGTGCCTCGAGCCGACCTGGCCAACACGCTCCTGGAGACGGCCGCGTTCGCGCCACCGGGTGCGTCGAAGACACCGAATGAAGCCTTGCGGATCCGGTGCTTTCGGCGTGCTCGGCGGCGAAGTCACCGGGCCCGCGGGGCGCACGTGGCTTTCTTTCACCACGGCATTCGCCCACGACGAGCGCCGGATCTCGGGGCGCATAATGGCCGTTGACTCCGGAGCCTTCTCGCGTTCGACTAGCGGGAAAGGTGAGAGGTCGAGCCCGGGCACGGGACCCGGCGAAGAGGTGAAGCGGATGGCCGCCAAGTTGCTCGGGTTCCTGGACCGCGATGCGATCGTCACGGAGCTCAACGCCTCCACGAAGGAGGAGGCCATCCGCGAGCTCGTGAAGGTCACCGTCGCGCGCGGCTTCGTGGACGCCAAGCACGAGGACGACCTCGCGCGCGGCTGCCTCGAGCGCGAGAAGAAGGGGACCACCGGGCTCGGGGACGGCATCGCCGTGCCTCACGTGAAGGAGAGCCCCCACGTCAAGGCCCTCTGCGGCGCCTTCGGGCGCTCGAAGCAGGGCGTGCCGTTCGACGCGATCGACGGGAAGAAGGTCCATCTCGTCTTCCTGATCCTCGGCGCGAAGGGGACGGCGGCCGATCACATCGCGATCCTGAAGAAGCTCGCCGGGCTCCGGCAGAACGAGCACTTCCTCCGCTTCCTGAAGGAGGCGAAGGACAAGGACGCGATCGCCTAGGTCAGCGAGGAGATGGCCGTCGCGTGACCAACGGCGAGCGGAGCGTGACCGGAGACGCGAACGGGGTCGAAACCGTTTCTCGCGACGTGCAGCTCATCAACAAGTACGGGCTGCACGCTCGCCCGGCGACCCTCATCGCCCAGTCGGCGAAGACGTTCAAGAGCGAGGTCGTGCTCATCAAGGGCGACGAGAAGGTCGACGCCAAGAGCATCTTCAACCTCATGACGCTCGCCGCGGAGAAGGGCGCGAAGCTCACGATCCGCGCCACCGGCATCGACGCCAAGGCGGCGGTCGACAAGATCGCGGCCCTCGTCGAGGCCCGGTTCAACGAAGACGACTGAGAGGCCGTCCGGGAGGTTGGGTGGGTGCCGACCTACGTCCTCCAGCGCTGTTCGGAGCACAAGCTCCGCGAGGCGCTCGCTGCGCTCAAGACGGCGCGCGAGAAGGGAGAGCCCGCGCCTCTCTATCCCTGGCTCGAGACGTGGCGCGCCGAGGGCTGTGCCCAGGGAGAGGCCACGGCCGACGACTTCCGCGCGCTGTTCACCGTCTGCATCGTCGGGAACTCCGTCGACCTCCTCGACCGCACGCCGGCCACGCTTGCGGGAGCGCAGGCCGACAAGGACCTCCGCTCCGCTCTCCTCGGCCTCGAGCTGGGAGCGGGGCTCGAGGCGTGGATGCGGGGCGAGAACGAGGAGGTGCTCGCGCACGAGATCGTGCTCGGCCTCCTCCGCGCGGAGGAGGTGACGCGCCTCGCTCCCCGCACCTCCGAGCTCGTTCCCGCCGCCCTCTTTCCGGAGGAGGACGAGCTCGAGACGTACGGCGGCGCGTGGGAGCGCCTCCGGCGCACCTTCGAGACCGCCGCCCGCCGGGGAGACGCGCTTGCCCTCGTGAGGAAGGAGTAGTACTTTCTCGCGGGAGAGCGCATGACGGACCCGGCCCAAGAAGCTCCCTCGGACTCGCACGCCCCGGCGCCGCCCGACGCCTCGCCCGCTCCCGCCGCTTCGCCGGCTCCCGCCGCTTCGCCGGCTCCCGCTCACGCGCCGTCGCTCGCGGGACCGGACTGGGCGTGCACGAAGTGCGGGAACAAGAACGTCTCGTTCGCGACTCTCTGCACTTCTTGCGGGACGCCCGCCGAGATCGCCAAGGGATACCAGGCCCCGGCAGGGATCGAGCCGGCGCCGGCCGAGCCCTCGGCGGGGAAGAGCCTGATCGTCTTCCTCGCCCTGCTGGCCCTCGTGCTCGGGGCCGGGCTCCTTTATACGATGGGAGTCTTCGACCCTTACCTCCCGCTCAACTGGCGCCTCTCCGAGATCCTTTCCGGACGGTGAGCTCACCCAAGCTTGCGTTCGAGACGGACCAGGCCGTTCTCGCGGTCTTCGAGCCGCGCGTGCTCCAGCACCGCATGCGGGAGCCGCGCACGTGGTGGCGCGAGGGCAGCGTGCTCGATGTGCCCGAGGTCCTCGAAGGGAAGCTCGCCCTCTTTCCCATAGGAGACGAGGGGAGCTTCACCGCGCGCCTCTCGCTCGACGCGGCTCCGCTCACCGACGTGGAGAAGCCGCTCCACGTCGGGACGGTCTCGGGGCTCGGCGTCCTCATCGAAGCGGGCGACGTCTTCGTGGGAGCCGCGGAGAGACTGCCGGGCGACGGGATCGGCGACCGGATCGTGGCGCTCCCCGGGACGGGCGCTTTCCTGAAGGCTCCGCCGGGAGAATACCTCGTCTCCGTGCACGTCCTCGACTGGCGCACGAAGCGGACCTTCTTCGACGAGGACGGCGAGCCGCTCGAGACGGCCCCGCCCGACTTCGTCGTCGCGCTCGCCCCGCGCGAGCGGGCGTTCGACGCTCCCCTCGATCTGCGCGCGCTCACCGACCTCCTCCCGAGAGCGGAGGCGTCGAAGGAAGCGCTGCGCGTCCCGCGCGTCGCGAGGAGCTCGTCTCCAGTGCGCTTCTCGTCCCGGACGCACCCGCGTCCGCCCGAGGAGACACACGAGGAGCCGCCTCCTCCTCCGGCCTTCGGTTTCTTCGAGCTCCCTCTCGTGAAGCGGGCGTTCCGGGACGTCCTCCGAGCGCGCTCGGGCGAGCCGAGCCGGCGCTTCGCGGGCGGAGCGCTCGTGATCAAGCCTCGCGACGAGGCGCTCCAGCCCAAGGAGGTCCCTGTCGAGGACCTCCTCTCGAAGGTCACGCGCCTCCGCGATCAGCTCCGCGTGCTCGAGCAGAAGGTGAACGCGCACGGTTCGCTCGAGGAGTCGGCGAAGCTCGACCTCGACGCCCAGGTCTCCGCGGTCTACGACGCGCTCGTCGGGATCGTGGCCGTCCTCGCCGACTGACGCACGCCGTCCGCCAAGGGTCCGTGATCAGCTCGGCCGTCCCCTCGATGCGAGACCGCCCCGGAGAGTCCGGAGGCTCCCTGTGCACAAGACCGGAGCGACCGCCCGCACGCTCTCCAGCCACGCTCGGGGTCTAAGGGGAATGCGGAATGCGGGGGGGCATCCCCCCGCAAACGGTGAAATCCGCGAGCCCCGTGAACCGGGAACGGTGAGCGGTGTCTAGCCGTGTACGCGATGGAAGGGGAGGAACACAAAACCGCAGAAAGGAGCAGCGAATGCGGTCAGCCGGGGGTCTAGGGGTCCTGCTCTCGTTTCTTCTTGCCTTCACGAGCACGTCACGCGCGAGCGCGCCCAACCGAGAGCCGCTCTGGCAAGCCAAGAAGCTCGGACACATCACGGTCAAGGGTGTCTCGACGAGCGGCCACAGCGCCGCGCGACTCGTCATCAGCAACAAGACCGGGGAAGACATCTCGGTCGACGTGAACGGGTCGTATCTCCAGCCGCGGGGGAGCCGGGTCCAGCCTCTCGGGATCGGCCTCATGCACGCGGGAAGCAGCGACACGGAGATCAGCGTGAGGTCCGGCTCCAGCGCGAGCACGGGAGTCCTCACGGTGTGCATGGACCAGAGCGTCTCCTCGCCCAACTCTTGCACGGCCTTCGAGCTCGCCGAGGAGGAGGCGCCCGGACAGACCGGCCAGATCCTGAAGATGTGGAAGGACCAGCCGACGATCGACCAGCAGTCGATCCAGACGGCGGTCTGGAGCGGCCACGCGAACGACGCCTGGACCGAGGGCCTCCCCGGAAACACCAAGAAGGTCGGCGTTCTCCAGGGAGAGGTCCTCGTCCTGAGAGAAGGAGGCGAGCTCCTCCGCGGGAGCGCGGCCGATGGTCTGACCCAGATCGCATCCGGAATCGTGGACTTCTTCCTCGACCGGAGCGGCCTCCACGCGCTCAGGCGAACGCGAGCCGACGACGGCCAGCGCGCGCACGACCGCGGCTTCTGCATCGCGCGCTACGACCTCGGCCACGGAGGCCGCTGGTCCGAGGAGCAGGCCGTCTATCCCGCCGAGCGCGTGCTCTGGGCCTCGAGCGAGGGCGCTCTCGTGGCCGACGCGAACCACCTCTATCTCTTCGCCGGCCCCTTCGACTGGCGCGTCCTGGGATCGCCCAGGGACCAGGTCACGCCGACCGACGAGGGCGCTCTCATCATGGGAGAGTCGAAGAACGGCGAGACGGCGCTCACGAGGATCGTGCGCGAGGACGACCAGCTCCGCGTGGACGAGCTCTCCGCGAGCGCGAAGCTCTCGACGATCGCGCAGGCTCCCGACGCGATCTACGCGCTGAGCGACAAGGGCTCTCTCCTCCGCCTCTCGCGCCAGGGGGAGCGCCTCGCCACGAAGAGCCCCGCCGTGGACTGCCGCTCGATCGTCTCCGCGAGGACGTTCGTGGCGATCCGGACCGGCAAGGGAGTCGTGCTCGAGGGGAGCTACCGCGATCCGATCTCGATCCCCGCTCCGCCCGACGGAGGAGAGCTCCTGGCCGACCGCGGCCGGGGAGAGCTCTACGCGTTCGCGACGCCCGCGCTCCATCGCTGGGACTCGAAGCGCTCGTCGTGGGAGAAGGTCCATCTCCGGCGGAAGCCCGACGGCTCCTCGCATCCCGCCTCTGTCTCGTCGCCTGCCGCGACGACTCCGGGGAGCGTGACGGCGCCCGCTCCCGCCCCTGCCGAAGCCGCTCCGGCTGCGGGCCCGGACTCCGACGCGGGATCGCCGCTCAGGGTCAAGATCCGGCTCCGGGATCCGGCAGCGGTCTCGCCGCCGGCCGCTCCCGCGGCGAAGGCCGACTCCGGCGCCGGCTCCGAGCCCGACTCGCCCTTCCGCTTCTGGGTCCGGATCCGGTTCCGCGATCCCGCCTCGCGCGAGTAGCCGGGCTCTCCCGCTCGATGCAAGGA
>JACQDU010000185.1 GCA_016200955.1 bacterium | reverse complement strand
CGATCATGTTCTCGGGCTTCACGTCGCGGTGCACGAAGCCGAGCCCCGAGAGCGCCGAGAGGGCGTTCGCGGTCTGGGCGACGAAGGCCGCGGCGCGAGACTCCGAGAGCGGGGCTTCCTTCTCCACGACCTGCTTGAGGGTCTTCCCCTCGATGAGCTCCATCGTGAAGTAGAAGCGGCCGCGCACGGAGCCGAGCTCGTAGAACTTGACGATGTTCGGGTGGTCGAGGCGCGCGATCGCGGCGCTCTCGCGGAAGAAGCGGGCGACGGCCTCCGCGTTCTGGGTCGCTCCGTGCGGGAGGACCTTGAGCGCGGTCAGCCTCCCGTCGCGCGCGAGGTCGCGGGCGCGGTAGACCGTGCCGTAGCCGCCGCGGCCGAGGATCCCCGTGACTTCGTAGCGACCGAGGCAGGCTGGGAAGTCGCCGTCCGAGACGGCCGCGCCGTCCTCGTGCGCGAGCCGGCCGTCGTCGGAGATCGTGAGGTTCTCGGTCTCGCTCTCCCGTTTCGCGCGCTGGTGCGCCCGCGAGCCCAGGAGAAGGTCGGCCTTCATGCGGAGCTCGCGCGCGTCGATCGGCTTCAGGAGGTAGTCGTCGGCTCCGGCCTCGAAGCTGGGGATGATCTGGTCTTCCTGTCCGTGCGAGATGAGGACGAGCACGGCGGGAGCGCGGACGAGCGTCGCCTGGCCGCCCGCTCCCTGGCTCGGGTCCGGGGCGAGCGCTTCGAGGACGCGCTCGGCGCTCGCGCTCGCGGACTGGAGGACGTCGAAATCCACGATGAGGAGGTCGGGCCCGAAGGCCCGCAGCGTCCGCGCGAGCGCGGTCGCGGCGCCGCGGCGCAGCTCCGCCCCTCCCGTCGCGAAGACCTCGTGCGACGTGGGCTCGAGGCCGAGGACCGTCTCCTCGCGCGCGCGGGGATCATCGGAGAGAACGAGGACGTGAGCCATCGAGGCCTCCGCTCCCCTCTTAGATCGGCGTTAGAGGAGCGGAACTTGTGCTCCCGGGGCTCAGGTCGGGAGGGCTATGACGACGACTCCTATGGCGACCAGGAGAATCCCGGTGAGGCTCATCTCGTTCCGGTCGAGCCAGGCGAAGCGGAGGCGCTCGACTCCGGCGAGCGTGAGCCAGGTCAGGACGAGCATGGCGAGGACCGTCGCGACGCTCGAGCCGATCGCCAGGAGGAGGACGTAGCCGAAGCCGAAGCGCACTCCGGCGAGGAACGCTCCCACGACCGCCTCGCAGGGAGAGAACGTGAGGGCGAGGAACAACGTGAGGATCGCTCCTCTCTCCTGGAGCCTCGAGGGCGCATGGCTCGCGTGCTCGTGCTCGTGCTCGTGCTCGTGCTCGTGATCGTGATCGTGCTCGTGCCCGGCGCTCTCGTGCTCGGCGCTCTCGTGCTCCTTCTCGTAGATCAACGCTCCGCCGGCGTGCGAGTGGCCGTGGCGGCCGAAGGCGTGCAAGAGAAGGTAGACGAGCCCGAGGACCACGAGGAGGCTCCCCGCGATCTTCCCCGCGAAGGCTTCGAGCTGCCCGTCCTTGAACGTGCGCACCGCGGCGTCTCCCAGGAACCACACCAGGAGGCCGAGCGCGCTCGTCGCGACGACGTGCCCTCCTCCCGCGAGCGCGAGGACCGCGAGCGTCCGCCCCCTCGACCACTTGAGCGCGCGCCCGACGAGCACGAACGGGAGCCAGTGGTTCGGGAGCGCCGCGTGGAGGAGCGAGAGCCCGGACGTGAGCGCGACCGCTCCCAGAAAGCCGAGCTCCTTGTCCAAGGCGGTCTCCTGACCGGGGGCGGGAACTATACCAGCGTCCCAGCGCTCCGTTCGCCCTGAGCGTAGCGGCTCGCCCGCAGGGCGAGCCGCGGAGTCGAAGGGCGCTCGGGACGATCGAAGGCTCAGCGCGCGGGAGCGTACCGCCGGACGAGCGCTCGCGCGCTCCTCAGGCCGTCGATCGCGGCCGAGACGATTCCTCCCGCGAAGCCGGCGCCCTCGCCCACCGGGAAGAGGCCCGGAGTCGAGGCAGACTCGCGCGTCTCCGCCTCTCGCTCGATCCTCACGGGAGAAGACCCGCGGCTCTCGGGCCCCACGAGGATCCCGCTCGGCCCCGCGTAGCCCCTGATCCGCGCGTCGAACTCCCTGAGAGCGCGCGCGATCGCCTTCGCTCCGAGCGGCGGGAGGACCGTGCGCAGGTCCGCGGCCACGTGCTCGCGCGGGTAGCTCGTCTTGAAGGGCGCGCGGCTCGTCTTTCCCGAGAGAAAGTCCAGGACGCGCTGGGTCGGGCACTCGTAGCGGCCGGAGCCGAGCTCGAAGGCCGTCTTCTCGCAGCGCCGCTGGAGCTCGAGGCCGTCGAAAGGATCGCGGCCTCCGTTCGCCGTCTCTCCCGCCGTGACGGTGTAGACGATCCCGGAGTTCGCCCATCCCGAGTCGCGCGCGCGGCGGCTCATGCCGTTCGTCCCGTAGTGCCCGGGCTCGCTCACGGAGTCCATGATCTGGCCGCCGGGGCACATGCAGAACGAGAAGGCTCCGGGGACGCCGGGCCGCTCCTTCGCGAGGAGCGTGTACTCCGCCGCCCCGAGCTTGCCTGTCCTCGCGAACTCGCCGTACTGGGAGGAGTCGATGAAGTCCTGCGGGTGCTCGATCCGGAGGCCGAGCTGGAAGGGCTTGAACGCGAGGGAGACGCCGCGCGCTCGCAGCATCTCGTAGGTGTCGCGCGCGGAGTGGCCGATCGCGAGGACGAGCGCTCCCGCGGGGAGGCGCTCGCCCGAGGCGAGGACGACGGCCTGGACGCGGCGGTCGTCTCCCAGGACGATATCGTCCACGCGAGCGCGGAAACGGATCTCGCAGCCCATCTGCTCGAGCTTCTTCCTCAGGAAGACGAGCACGGCGCGCAGTCGGTCCGTTCCTATGTGAGGCTTCGACTGGACGAGGATGTCGGGCGGCGCCTTGCACTCGACGAACAGCTCGTAGAGGAAGCGCACGAGAGGAGTGCGCGCGCGCGTCGTGAGCTTCCCGTCGGAGAAGGTCCCCGCGCCTCCCTCGCCGAAGAGGCAGTTCGACTCCGGGTCGTGCGGTCCGCCCGCGTCCCACGCCGCGAGGTCGCGGACGCGCTTCTCGACGCGCTCGCCGCGCTCGAGGACGAGAGGTCGGTATCCCTCGCGCGCGAGGAGGAACGCCGCGAGGAGGCCTCCCGGCCCGCTCCCCACGATCACGGGAGGCGCCGCGAGAGGCTCCTTCCCGTGAGGGACGCCTCTCATGCACTCGCCGTCCTCGCCCTCGGGCGCCGCCGTGTCCTCGAGCCGGGCCTTTCCCGAGAGGAGGGCTTTCTCGACGGCCCGGGCGTCGGTCACGCGCGCCGAGACCGCGAGGTTCCAGTGGACGTCCCACTTCCTGCGAGCGTCGAGCGAGCGCCGGACGACGCGCGCTTCCGAGACGGCCTCGGGCGCCGTCCCGAGGAGCAAAGCCACGCGCTCGGAGACGACGGACTCGTCGTCCTCGACCTCGAGGCGCAGGTCTTCGAGGAGGACGACGCTCGCTCGGGCTTCCACGACTCGATTCAAGCACGAAAGCTCGCCTCGCGCTCGCGATCTATTCGCCTCGGAATTGGAAGCTTGCGAGAGGTGAGTGACCCGGAAGCCGGAGCGGAGGTAACCCCTCCGGGCAAGTTCCCAAGGAGCTCACATGAGACTGGGATTGCTGCAAGGTGGCGTCGTCGTCGTGCTGGCCGTGGCTTTCGCCGGGTGCGGACCCGGGGGCAACGGCTCGCCGTACTCGGGCGCGCCCGCGACATCGTCGAGCCCGTCGTCGTCCGGGCCGTCCTCGAGCGCGCCTTCCGCGCCGCCTCCGCCGGCGCCTCCGCCGCCGAGCACTCCGCCGCCGCCTCCTCCTCCGCCTCCCCCGCCGGCCACCTCGCCGGAGGATCCGGGGATCGTCTTCCCCGCCGACAACCCGTGGAACACGGATATCTCGGCCTTTCCGGTGCACCCGCTCTCGGACACTTACATAGCGTCCATCGGAGCGGCGAAGGGGCTCCACCCGGACTTCGGGTCGGATCCCTTGGGCGGGATCCCTTACGTCTTCGTCAAGGGAACGCAGGCGACGGTGCCGATCTCCTTCACCTACGCCGACGAGAGCGATCCCGGTCCTTACCCGATCCCCTCGGACGCGCCGATCGAGGGCGGGTCCGCGGCGACGGGCGACCGCCACGTGATCGTGCTAGACAAGGACAACCACAAGCTCTACGAGATGTTCAACTCCTTCCCCGACTCGACGACGGGCGGCTGGAAGTGCGACTCGGGCGCGATCTTCGACCTCATGTCGGACGCGCTGCGCCCCGACGGCTGGACCTCGGCCGACGCCGCGGGCCTCCCGATCTTCCCGGGCCTCGTCCGCTACTACGAGGCGGTCACGAAGGGCGAGATCAAGCACGCGCTCCGCTTCACGGTCTCGAAGACGCAGAAGGGCTACATCCACCCCGCGACGCACTACGCGAGCGCGAGCACGAGCCCGTCGCTGCCTCCCATGGGCCTCCGGCTCCGTCTCAAGGCGAGCGTCGACATCTCGGGCTTCCCCTCCGAGGTCAAGGTGATCCTTTTGGCGCTCAAGAAGTACGGAATGATCGTCGCCGACAACGGGAGCGACTGGTTCATCTCCGGCGCCCCGGACTCGAGGTGGAGCGACGACAGCCTCTCGAAGATCAAGACCGTCATGGGGAGCGACTTCGAGGTCGTCGACACGGGGCCGATCCTGACGAAGTGAGGGCCGCGCGCGAGAGGCCTCCCCGGCCTCCCCTTCGGGACCGTCACGGTCACGGTCACGGCAGCGGTCACGGCCACGGTCACGGCAGCGCTAGCGCTAACGGGCGCTAACGGTCACCGTCACGGCATCGGTCGCGGTCACCGCAGCGGCTCACGATTCGTCCATTTTTTTTCCGCAGTTGCCAAGGCCTACACGATGCGCGTAATGGTCGATCGGCCCATTGATCATTGAGCATTGATGATTGACGGCGAATCCCGCGCGCTCGATCTTCACTGATCGATCTTCAATGACTCGATCGACCCATACAACATTCGGGGGAAGCAGGATTCCTCCTCCCGCTACTTATCGACGACTCCCCCGGCCGGCGGCGCCGACTTCGCCCCGGTCTCGGCGCGCGTCGCTCTCTTCTCGCACCAGTCGGCGAAGCGAGTGCCGGCGCACATGGCCCCGCACTGGCGGTAGAGCCGGGCCGCGTGGGCGCCGTCGCCGGCCTCGTCGAACGTGAGGGCCTCGCCGTACTCCTTCTCGCAGGCGAAGGCCTTCTTCGCGACCTCGTCCTTCTTCAAGAGAGCGAGCTTGTCCTTGCCCTTGGTGGCGTAGTCGGCCGTGGGAAGGAAGCGGCGCTCGAGCTCCGAGTAAGCGTCTCTCGCGCTGAAGAAGTCGCCGGCCTCTTGCGCGGCGTCGGCCGCGGCGAGCTTCTTCGCGCCCGTCTCGTCGATCCACTTCTGGAGCTTCTGCGCGTTCTCGCCGTCCTCGCCCGGCTCCTTCGCGAGGCGAGCGAGCTCGCCCGACGCTCCCTTCCAGTCGCCCCACCGGAGGGTGCGCCGGACGGAGTCGAACTTCTTCGAGTAGTTCGCGTAGGGCACGTCGACGGAGACGACGTTCTTCAGGTAAGGCTCGAGGAGCCGCGCGTTGACCATCATGTTCCCCTCGAGCGCGACGCGACCCGAGGCGGCGATCAGGAAGAGCGCGGGCGGCGTCTGGACCCCGTAAGCGCCCTTGACCTTGCTCGATGAGAGGATCGTGTAAGAGAGCCTCTTCTCCTTCACGAAGTCGTCGGCCTTCTGCTTCGCCTCGTCCGTGACCCCGATGATGACGAGGCCGCTGTCCTTGAGCGTCACGTGGAGCTGTTCGAGCTCGAGGACCTCCCGAGCGCACGTCCCTCACGTCGTCGAGAAGAAGTGGAGCGCCACGACGCGCCCCTGGAGAGAGGCCAGGTCGCTCGCGTGGTCGCCCGAGACGTGCGTCGCTCCCGCGATGTCCGGCGGCACCTGGCCCTTCCAGGACTTTCCCTTCGCGAGGGCGATCGGCGCGAGCGACAGGAGCAGCGCGAGGGCGACGAGAGCTCGGTTTCTCACGTGAGGGCCTCTCCCCCGGCATCTTACTGACCGCTGCACGAAGAAGCGAAGCCGCCGGCGCCGCTCGGGACGGATCGACTCTTGCCCGCGGGAGGAGAATGGCCGACACGGGCCCGCGCGCGGACGCCCGGTGATAACCTCTGCGCGTGCAGCCCGCCGGGAACGCGCCTCTCCCGCCCGACGAGCGCCGTCTCCTCGAGGAGGCGGTCGCGCGAGGGCTCCTCACGTCCGAGCTCGCCCTGGTGCTCGTCTCGAAGCGGGAGCTCTTCGAGGACGGCGAGGTCCAGCCGATCTCGCAGGTGATCCTCCTCGAGCGCGCGCTCACGGTGCCGGACTTCCTGGCGCTCAAGCGGGCGATCGCGGCGGGCGACAGCGTCCGCGCGCCGGCCCGGCCGGCGGCGTTCGGGCCTTACCGGGTGGTGCGCGAGATCTCGCGCGGGCCCGCGACGGGAGTCTACGAGGCGCAGGACGTCTCGGGGAGGCCGGTGGCGATCAAGGCGCTCCTCGCGCTCGCGGACGCGAGGGCGCCCAAGAGGATCCGGCTCGAGACGGAGGTCCGCGCGCTCTCGCGGCTCTCGCACGAAGGGATCGTCCGGGTCCACGGAGCCTCGAACGAGGGCGGGCTTCCTTACTTCGTCATGGACCTCGTCCCGGGCACGCCGCTCGACCGGCACACTCTCCCGCGGCCCGTCGATCCCCGGGGAGCCGCGCTCCTCGTGGCGAACGTCGCGGACGCGATCGAGCACGCGCACGAGCGCGGGGTCCTCCACCGCGACCTTAAGCCGGAGAACGTGATCTACGCGGACGGGAAGGCCGTCCTCGTGGGCTTCGGCCTCGCGAAGGTCCTGGGATTCGAGGCGCGCGCGACCCGTCCGGGCGAGGTCGTCGGCACGCCCGCTTACCTCGCGCCCGAGCAAGCTCGCCCTTCCCTCGGCGAGGTCGGGCCGGCGGCCGACGTCTACGGCCTGGGAGCCGTCCTGTTCGAGCTCCTCGCGGGAAGCCCGCCCTTCGAGGGAAAGACGCTCGGAGAAGTGCTCACGCGAGTCCTCGACGAGCCTCCCGTCCGCCTGCGCTCGCTCCGGGCGGACGTGCCCGAGGCCCTCGAGCAGGTGATCTCGAAGGCGCTCGAGAAGATGCCCGAGGCCCGTCCCCGGCGAGCAGCCGAGCTCGCCTCGTCGCTCAGGATCGCCGTGCGCGGGAGCTCGGCGGCGACTCCCGTTCCGGCCTCGCGCCGCCTCGCGGCGCCCGCGCTGCCCGCACCGCCTCTCGCTCGCGGCGGGAGCGCGCGGCTCGCGCCGGGCCCGGTGATCGTTCCCGCCTCCTCCGAGCCACCCGAGAAGCCCGGGTCGACGCGCGAGGACGCGACTCCGCCTCCCGCGCTGCCGCTCGGGTCCCTCTCGGAGCTGACGCGGCGGAAGAGGGAGCTCAGGAGAGTCCTCCTCGCGCTCGCCGTCGTCCTGGCGGCGGAGTTCCCTCTCCTCGCCGGTCTCCTGGGAGTCGAGGTGAGGAGAGCCAGGCTCGAGAGCCGCGCGGAGAGGCTCGAGGAGGAGATGAAGCCCGCCTTCCTCTCCTGGGCGAGCTACGGCGAGGCGCTCGACGCCGCGTCCGCCCTCCTCGCTCGAGGGAAGACGACCGAGGCTCAAGCCAAGCTCGCCTGGGCCACGACCGCCCGGCCCGGGAGCGCCGAGGCCTTCGCCGCGCTCGCGCGGATCCGCGCACGCGCGGGCCCGCTCGGGCTCGCGTGCGAGGACGCGAAGGCCGCGCTCTCCCGCCTCGAAGGGAAACGCGACACCTCCGGCGTCCGGCGAGCGGCCCTCCTCGCGCGCGCGCTCGCGACGATCGACGAGGACCGCGGGAGCGCGCCCGCCGACCTCGAAGCCGCCCTCAAGCTCGACGAGCCGGGAGAGGCGCTCGCGCTCCGCTCGCGCCTCCACGCTCGAGCGGGAGAGGTCCCGGCCGCGGAGCAGGACCTCGCTCTCGCCGAGGCCGCTTCCGCGCCCGCGGCTCCTCTCGCGATCGCGCGCGCCCTCGTGCTCGCCCTCAAGGGGGAGAAGGACCGCGCGCTCGCAGTCCTGGCCGTGGCGCGCGACGCGGATCCCGCGGACCCGGACCTCGCCGCCGCCCTGGGAGCGCTCCTCCTGCGAGCCGGGCGAGCGCGTCTCGCTCTCGCGGAGCTCGAGACCCTCGCGCGCCGGACGCCCGAGCACGGCTCGAACGTCCTCCTCCTCGCGCAGGCGCAGGCCGCGAGCGAGCTCTGGGACGAGGCGGCCCGGACGCTCGCGCGAGCGAAGGACCTCGGGCGCCGCGATCCCGCGCTCGAGAGACAGCTCGACGCCGTGCGCGGGACCGTCCCCGCCGAGGGCGCGGAGGAGGTCGCGGCGCGCGCGGGATATCTCGTGGACTCGAGGCCCGACGACGCGAGGAGGCTCGTCGACGCCGAGCTCCAGCGCTCGCCCGCGTCTCCGGCGCTCCAGCGCGTGCTCCTCAGGATCCTCGACGCGACGAAGGACCCGCAGGCACTCTCCCTCGCGCGGAAGCTCAAGGACTCGCAGGGGCCCGTGAGCTTCCTCGTCTCGCTCTCCCACGCTTTCTACTCGGGCGGGCAGGACGAGGCGTGCGAGGCGATCGCCGACCGCGGGATCGCCGAGGGAGCCGCGCCGCCCGCTCTCATTCTCCTGCGAGGGAAGGCGCGCCTCCGCCAGGCCATGGCGGCGTGGGGGACGGCGGGCCGCTTCGCCGACGCGGCCTCGGACCTCGCCCTGGCCGGGAGCGAGGCGGGAGCGGACCGGGCCGAGCTCGAGCACCTGCGCGCGCTCGCTCTCCTCCCGCTCTCGCGGCTCGAGGAGGGAGCGAAGGCGCTCGAGTCCGCCCGGACGCTCGGGTGTCCTCACGCGGACGCGATCAAGAAGCTCGCGGAGGCGTTCAAGTTCGCGAGCCCGCCGACGCCGCCGCGGCTCGACGACGTGGAGAAGATCTCGGTCGAGGCGGTCGAGCTCGGCGACGACGAGCCGTGGGAGGAGACCTCGCCGGGAGACCTCGTGCTTCCCGCGTTCGGGCAGGGCCACCTGTTCGGCCGGGCCGGAGTCCTCGTCGCCGGCCGAGCGCGCGTGAGCGCGGGCTTCCCCGCTCGCAGGAAGGGCACGAAGCGCCTCCTCGACCTGTCGCGCTCGAGCTCGATCGTCGTCTTCCTCGCGGCGCGCGGCGAGGAGTCCTTCCTGGAAGTCGAGCTCGCGCTCCAGGACGATGCCGGGACGACGCTGCGCGTGCGCTCGCTGCGCTCCGGGATCACGGTGTCGGGCGAGTGGCGGGGGCTCAGGGTCCCTCTCGTCGCGGAGCGCATTCCCCACGGCGAGCTCTGGAAGCTCACGTCCGAGCCCGGGGAGAAAGCGCTCGACGCGGCGCGAGTCGTGCGCGTCGAGGTCTCTCTCATCGGACGGACGGACCGGCCGTTCGTGGCCTGGATCGACGGACTTCACGGGGAGTGACCATGAGAGGAACTCTCGGTCACGAAGGTCTCGACCAAGGGAGAGCACGTGCGGTTCGTCGCGATCGACGAGGCTTCGGGGGAGGTCATCGCGGACGAGTACATGTCGCGCTTGACCGTCTCTCCCGGCACCGGAGCGGTCCGGGAGGAGCGGTCCCCGGGGGAGCCGGCGAGCCTGCCCGAGGGGAGCGATGTGAGCTGGGAGGTCAAGCAGGGAGGGTGGCCTTCTCGAAGCCCTGACGCTCGACGGGACGCCGCCTCGCGGCTACTCGTCGTCTTCCAGGAATGCCCGGATCGAGTCGGAGCTCGAAGAGCCCAGCCGGTCCGAGGACGAGGTGTCGGTGCGCGGCGCGCCCGTCTTCGGCGGCTGGATCACCTCGCCGAAGATCCGCACGAGCGTCGGGTCGAGCGGGCGCGGCTTCCCTTCCATGAGCATCCGCAAGGCGTCGGCCGGCACGAGCGAGAGCCTCCCGGGGACGGCGGTCGTGAGCTCCTCGAACGTCGCGCAGATCGCGACGAGCTGGCCGAGCGGGTGGGGCTCGTTCTCGGGCGCGCGCGCCCTCGAAGGGGGCTGCCCCTGCTCGAACACGACGAGCGCGCACGCGAGGGCCGCGTCGTCGGTTCGCCGCGACTCGAGGATCGCTCCGAGGCCGCTCCAGGCGTGCGCTCCGGGCTTGCTCGTTCCCGCGGGCGCTCCCCTGACCTCGCCCACGCGGTGCAGGAGCGCGGCGAGGCCGACGTGCGCGAGCTGCGCCCTGGGCAGCCCGAGCTTTCTCCCGAGGAGGATCGAGAGGATGCACGTGTTCACGGCGTGCGTGACCCAGCGCTCGTCGGCGTCCTTGATCGTCGTGAGAGAGAGGAGAGCGCGCTGGCCGAACTCCTTCGACGCGAGCGTCGCGAGCCCCTGCACGGCTCGCGTCATCTTCCGCCAGAAGTAACGCCGGAGGTCGGGTTCGCGGCCGTGCTCCTTGTACTCGCCCATGAGGGCCAGCGTCCGCGCGTAGGCGAGGCGCACGACGACGCGCTCGTCGACGTGGGCCTTCTTCTGGACGGCCTTTCCGGCCTGCTCGGCGGAGACGATGTCGACCGCGCCGCGGAGACCGCCCGCGAGGAGCCCCTCGGCGATCCGCTTGAACGACAGCACCGTGTCGCGCCCGTGCCCGCGCTCCTTGAAGATCTCG
>JACQDU010000184.1 GCA_016200955.1 bacterium | reverse complement strand
GGGATCGCCCTCGGGCTCGCAGCCCCTCACCCGCTCGCGCGGGCGGGAGGGTTCGTCGTGGCGGCCGTCGCGGGCTGGTTCGCCGCCTCGTCCTTCCTCGCGTTCCACGCCATGTTCGACCGCTCCGTCTTCACGCGCTGGGAGTGGGTGCGAGAGGAGCTCGACCCGCCCCCGGCCCGCTGGGTCCACGTGAGCGCCGGCCTCGAGCTGACGCGCATCCCTCTCGGCGAGCTCTTCCCGGGCTCCCAGGGAGCGAGCGTCGACATCTACGACGAGGAGACGATGCCCGCGCCGGCCGTCGGGCGTGCGCGGGAGCGCCGGGCGGACGCGACGTCCGCGCCTCCCGACGCGCTCCCCGTGGAGAAGGGCTGGGCCGACGCGGTGCTCGTCGTCCTCGCGGCGCACGAGATCCGCTCCCGGCCCATGCGCGAGAAGTTCTTCTCCGAGATCGACCGGATCCTCGCGCCCGAGGGACGG
Organism: bacterium; assembly: GCA_016200955.1. Lineage (GTDB taxonomy): Bacteria > Planctomycetota > J058 > J058 > JACQDU01 > JACQDU01. The sequence goes on along the minus strand of JACQDU010000184.1, from coordinate 10,012 downwards.
CTCGTCCTGGTCGAGCACCTCCGCGACCTCTCGAGCGCGCTCGCGTTCGGTCCGGGGTTCCTCCACTTCCTGCCGAGGGGAGAGTGGCTCCGCTTGACGCGCGGGATCCACCTCCGCGTCGAGCGCGAGCGGAGCTTCACTCCGTTCGTCCGCGTCTTCCTGTGCCGGCGCGAGCCGCCCGCCGCCTCGACGCGCTGATCGTTCTGGTCACCGGATTCCTCCGACGTCCGCCACCTGCTCATTCTCCGATGCTCAGAACGGCGCGACGACCCTCCGGTAGAGGCTCTCGAGCAGCTTCCCCGCCTCGACGTTCGGGTCGTCGCCGTCGCGGTAAGAAACGAGGAGCTCGAGAAGGCACTCGCACATCTCGTCGGTCGTTCCCCAGCCGAGGTGGACCGGCTTCGGAGGGAAGCTCGGGTTCATGGGGTTCACGGACGAGTTGTCGTAGACGGCCTCGAGCTCGATCTCGGTCCCGGGAGGGTAGACCTGCGTCTCCTCGTAGATGTACTGGTCCTGCCACCGGAAGTCCCAGTAGCGGATCCAGACCGCGGGCCGGACCTCGCCCGAGGGGAGCTTCGCCGTGACCTTCATCTCTTTCCCGATGAGATGCATGTGAGGAATGATCCCGACGACCCGGACCTCCTTCGGGAGGTTGAGACGGACCGTGCGGCGGTAGCGGGGGTCGCCCGCGTCGATCTGGATGTGCGGGTTCGAGAGCGTGAAGTTGTGGATGAGATGCGTGGGCGGCTTCTTCGCGAAGTAGAGCCCGATCGTCGTCCGATCCTGCTCGACCTTTCCCGTCGGGTGGTAGTGGGCGATGAAGATCACGTCGGATCCCTTGGGCAAGAGGCGCGCCGCGCCTTCGGGGAAGAAGCTCGGCATGAGCCCCGGCAACCACCCGCCGAGGGAGCCCACGGGAACGAACCCGAGGTCGGTGAACGCCGGGATCCCGTAGCTGCCCTCCGCCCGCTCCCTCCTCGGAACGGTGCCGGTGTTGTCGAGGACGATGAAAGCGTGGTGGAGAAGGGTCGGCGCGCCGGGACGGACCTCGACCGCGGTCACGAACCTGTCCTCGGTGAGCCCCGTCGGGAGAGCGAAGGCGCGGTAGACGTCCTCTCCCGAGGCGGCTACGTCGTACGGCTTCGGCATCGAGAGCACGAGGTCGGGCTGGCCGAGCGCCCACTCGGTCGGGAAGGCGCGCGGAGGAGGCTCGTCCTTCGCGTCTCCCTCGGGCGCTCCCTGGTCCTTCCAGACGCGGAAGAGAGCGATCTCGCGCTCGCTCAGCCTGTGCTCGTCGCGGAAGCGGCCGAAGCCGGGCTCGGCGTGCCAGGGCGGCATGTAGCCGCTTGCGGTCACGCTCGCGACCATCTTCGCTCTCTTGGAGACGTCCTGGTAACTCAGGAGAGGGAACGGACCGACCTGACCCGGCCGGTGGCAGCTGGCGCAGTGCATCGCCGCGAGCGGGGCTATGTCGCGAGCCCAGGTCACCTTCTCCGGGAGCGCGTTCTTCTCCCAGGCATCGAAGCGAGCTCCCACCGCGCGCGTCGTCGGCCGCGCGACGGCCTTTCCCGCGAGGAGAGCATCGGTCGCGTCGTCGAGGTCGTGGTGCTGGACGCGCGCGTTCGCCTTCGTGGGCTCGCGCCAGGCGTCGTCGATCCGTCCGCGGTAGACGATCCGTCCATCGGGCCCGACGAGAAAGGCCTCGGGCACGCGAGCGGGGCGTAGCCTCGTCGCGAGCTCACCCGAGGCGTCGAAGATCACCGGGACGTCGGGCGCGTGACCCTTCGCGAGCTCTCGCGCGTCCGCTCGCGTCACGTCGGGAGAGGAGACGACGGCGAAGACCGGGACGCCTTCCTTCGAGCGACGCTTCGCGAGGGCCTCGATCGCGGGGAGGTAGCTCGTGGAGACCGGGTCCCGGGGCGAGACGAAGACGAGGACGAAGGCCTTGCTCGCGCTCGTGCCGATCGTGTGGATGCGGCCTTCCGTGTCCATGGCGAGGACGCGAGCGGCGACCGGCCCGGAAGGAAGGGGCTCCGTCGAGGAGTCGATCGCCGCCTCCTCGGCGGCGTCGTCCCTGGGCGGAGCGGCGGCGCGAGGCGGCGCTCCGGCGTCTCCCGGCGCCTTCCGCTCGGGCTCCTGCGAGCTGCACGAGAGGACGACGAGCGCGAGAGAGCCCGGGAGCAAGAGAGCGCGCGGTCGCACGGAGCCCTCTATCTCCTCTTGAGCGCTCTCGCCGCCGCGCTCGGGCGAGCGAGCGCGTGCTCGAGCGTCGGGACGACCTGCAGGAAGCGCCCGAGCCCGAGCGTGTCGATCACGACCGCGAGGTTCGATGCGAGCGAGAAGACCGCGAGCCCGCCCCCGCCTTCCGCGAGCTGCTCGGCGGACTTGACCGCCGCCGCGAGGCCCGTGGACCCTATGTAGAGGAGGTCCTTCATGTCGAGGAGGACCCACGAGACTCCCTGCGTCGCCAGCTCGAGCGCGCGCCGCGCGGCATCCACGGTCTCGGTGCGGATCCCTCCCTCGAAGACGACGACGCGCGCCTTCGTGGAACGCCCGGCCCAGAAAGCGCCGGTCGCGCCGACCTTGAGCTGGTCCTTGGGCGCGATCGCGTCGGTCTTCGGGCGCCACTCGTCGTAGCGCGTGACCCCGCGGCGGATCCCCTCGCGCGCATCCGGGTTCTCGGGCGCGAGGTCGAGCGCGCGCAGGTGCTCGGAGAGCGCCGCGAGCGGCGCTCCTCGCGCATCGAGCGCCTTCCCGAGCTTGGTTCCCTCGGTGGCGACGCCCTGCTCGCCCGAGGAGTCGCCGGGGATCAGGCAAGCGACGGCGCGGTCGAGCGACTCGAGGGCCTCTCGGAGCTTCCCCGCCTTCCTCGCCTCGCGCGCTTGCGCGACGGCCACCGCGAGGTGACCGCGCTCGCGGTCGTCGCTGACCATCTACGTGGGCTCCCCCGAGCTCTCGTCGCTCTTGTCCTCTTCCGGCGCGCGCTTCCTGTCGTCGTCCTTCCTCTCGTCGCTGTCGAGGTGGTACTCCTTGAGCTTCCGCTGGAGCGTCTTCCGGTCGATGTGGAGGATCCTCGCCGCCTCCTGCTTGTTCCCGCGCGTCTGGGAGAGGACCTCGAGGATGTAGTCGCGCTCGACCTCGTCGTCGGGGAGGAGGAGCGGCTTGCCCGACAGCGTGACCGCGCGGTCGATCACGTTCGCGAGCTCGCGGACGTTCCCGGGCCACGGATACTCGACGAGGAGGTCGAGCGTCTCCTTCGCGATGCCGAGCACTTGCTTCACGTTCGCGTGAGCGTGCTTGGCGAGGAAGTATTCCGCGAGGAGAGGTATGTCGTCCTTCCTCTCGCGCAAGGGAGGCATCTCGATCGTGACGACGTTCAGGCGGAAGTAGAGGTCCTCGCGGAAGGTCCCTTCCTTGACCATGTCCGTCAGGTTCTTGTTCGTCGCCGCGATGATCCGCACGTCCACCTTGATCGGCGTGTTCGAGCCGACGCGCGTGATCTCCCCGGACTCGAGCGCTCGGAGGAGCCGGGCCTGCTGGATGAGCGGCATGTCGCCGACCTCGTCCAGGAAGAGCGTTCCGCCCGAGGCGGCCTCGAAGGCGCCGGGCTTGTCCGCGACGGCGCTCGTGAAGGCTCCCTTCACGTGGCCGAAGAGCTCGCTCTCGATGAGGCCTTCGGGGATCGCCGCCGTGTTGATCGTGACGATCCGCTTCTCGCGCCTCGGGCTGAGCTTGTGGATCTCGCGCGCGATGACTTCCTTGCCCGTGCCGTTCTCTCCCGTGATCAGGACCGTCGATCGGCCCGGAGCGACGCGAGCGACGAGCGTGAAGACCTTGATCATGGACGGGCTGCGGCCGACGATGTTCTCGGTGGGCGCCTCGAGCGCCGTCGCTCCCTCGAGCTTCGCGGAGCGCAGGAGCGCGCGCTGGTTGATCGCGCGCTTCACCTGGAGCTTGATCTCGTCGATCTTGAAAGGCTTCGAGATGTAGTCGAAGGCCCCGTCGTGCACGGCCTCGACGGCCGTCTCCATGGAGCCGAAGCCGGTGATGAGGATGACCTCGGTCTCCTGCGCCGTCTTCCGGATCTCTCTCAGGAGATCGAGGCCCGACTTCCCGCCCATGCGGATGTCGGAGAGGACGAGGTCGTAGCCGCCGTTCGCGCGGACCTTCTCGAGCGCGGACTCCGCCGAGTCGGCCGTGTCCGTCCCGTAGCCCTCCTTGACGAGGATCTCCTCGAGGAGAGCGCGCGTGACGCGGTCGTCGTCGACGATGAGGATCCGGGGAGTCTTCTCCGAGCTCAAGGTCCCTCCCGACCGGCGTCGATTCTAACGGGGAGTCGCGGCTTTCTCATTAAGCTCGCGCTGGCAGTCAAGGAACAGGAACTCGAAGACACGAACACGCGAAGACGCGAAGACACGAGGGGCTCCAGCGCAAGCCATCTTCCTTCTTGCTTCTCTCTGCGCCTTTGCGCTCTTGCGCCCTTGCGCTTCTTCGCCGGCCTCACGCGGGGAGGCTCATCCGGTCCGGCTCTCCGCGCTCGGCAGCGGCGCCTCGACGACGGGCAGGTCCTTTCGCGGCTCCTCGCGCGGCGGCGCGGCCGTGGGGCTCGAGAAGACTCCCGAGTCCGTCACGATCGCCTTCATGTCGAGCGGAGGAAGCGGCTCGGGCGCCTGCGAGCTGGCCTTCCGCACCGCGGGCAGGCGGACCGTGAAGCAGCTTCCCTTCCCCTCGTCGTGAAGAAGGGCTCGAAGATCCTGAGGATGTTCTCGGGCGGGATCCCGACGCCCGTGTCGCGGACCCTGATCAGGACGTGCGCGCCCTCGTCGTCGGATGCGCCGGCGGTCGCCGCCGCCCTCTCGGGCAAGGGGCCGTGCTCGTGCCCGGACTCGAGCGTGAGCGTCCCTCCCTCGGGCATGGCGTCGAGCGCGTTCGTGAACAGGTTGAGGAGGACCTGCTCGAGCTGCCGCGAGTCCACGTAGACCTGCGGGATCCCTTCCTGGAGCTTGAGCTCGAGGCGGATGTTCCGCGTCTCCGCGACGGGCTGCGTGAACGCCGCGAGGCCCGTGAGGGTCGGGTTCACGTCGATCTGCCGGAGCTGGGCGTCGGGGAGCCGCAGCGTGCGGAGCACGTTCTCGATGATCTTCGTGAGGCGCTCGACCTGGGACTCGACGATCGCGATCCGCTTCCGCGCTCCCTCGGAGATGTCGTCCTGGGCGAGGAGCTGGATGTGCCCGTAGATCGAGTTGAGCGGCGTCCCGATCTCGTGAGCCATCTGCGAGGCGAACTGCCCGAGCGAGGCGAGCCGCTCCGACTGGCCGAGGGCGCGCTGCGCCTCGAACAGGCGCTGGTTCGCTCGCGCGAGCTCCTCGTTCTTGGTCGCCAGCTCGCGCGTCGCTTGCTGGACCTTCTCCTTGAGCTCGTCGGTGAAGCGAGCGGCCTGGGCCATGAGCTGGCGCAAGCTCGCGTCGTTCTCCTTGAGCTTCCGGAGCATCCTGTTGAAGTTCTCGCCGAGCCAGCCGAACTCGTCCATCTGGACGACCTCGATCTGGGCCTCGAGGTCGCCCTGGCGCGCTCGCTCCATGACCGCGACGAGGCGCTCGACGGGCCGCCCGATCGCGCGGTCGAGCGCGAAGACGAGCGCGATTCCCGTGAGGCCGAGCGCGGCGAGGGCGACGAGGCCCAGGTAGACGGGCGTCTCCACGCGGAGCTGCTGCTGGCGTTCGGCGACCTTCGCCGGATCGGGGAGCTGGACCTCGGCGTGAGCGACTCCGGCGACCTCGTTCTGCACGCCTCGGTGGAGCGGGACCCAGACGTCGATGAAGCCGTCGCCCGCGCGGATGATCGTCCGGTCCTCCTTCCAGGCGCGCTCGTCGCTCACGGAGGGGAAGACGCGCACGACGCCGGCTCGCTTGCCGGTGTCGACGAGGTCTCCCGTGTCCGGGTCTTTCCTGAAGACGACGATGTCGCGGTAGATCGTGCGAGCCCGGGTGAGCCGGTCGATCTCGGTGCGGAGGGCCTCGCGGTTCGTGAGGTCGGACTGGCCGAAGATATCGTCGAGCCACTCGCCCGCGCGGTTGCCGCGGTCCTCGACCTCGCGCACCGACGCTCGCTCGCCCGTGTAGAGGGAGAGGAGCGCGAAGAAGAACAGGGCGGGCGAGGTGATCGCGACGACGAGGAGCGAGAGCCGGAACTGGAGCGTCCGGGTCCTCTCCGGCCGGCTCTCGCGGAGCTCGGCGGGGCGGACGCCGGAGGCGCTCGCGCTCGGGGGGCCCTTCACCACGAGATCATGTTAGCCGGCAACGGTCGCTCGTCGAGGGAAGCGCGGTCACGTCTCGCCCGGAGGCTTCGCGGCCTCTCCCTGCCCCGTCGCGAGAGGCGCCGGGTTGCTCTCCTGGACCGGCGCCTCCATGGCCGGAGGAGAGCCCGGCGGAAGCAGCTCGGAGGGAGGCGGCAAGTCCACGGGCGGCACCGGCTCGAGCTGGTCGAGGCCGTCCTCGTCCTCGATGTCGAAGTCTCCCGACGGCAGCACGGGCGAGGGCGAGCCCCTCCGGTCGAGGAAATCGACGAACGCGCGCGGGCCGTCGTACTTGAACAGGAACAGGAGCTCCGTCTTGAGCTTCACGTTCGAGATGAGCCACGGGTGGAGCGTGTAGTCGAGGAAGCCCGGAGGAGCTTCGGTGATCGAGCTGATCCCGAGCTTCCATCCGAGCCAGACGATCGCTCGCAGCAGGAACGCGGGGAGCCGGATCACCGTCCTGTGGGCGAGCTCCGCGACCCTCCCCATGGTGAGCGCGCCGTCTCCCGCGAGGTTGAAGACTCCGACCTTCCGCGACTTCAGCAGGCGGAAGATCGCGCGCGCGGCGTCATCCTCGTGAATGAACTGGACGGGAGGGTCGTATCCGATCGCGCCGAAGAAGAACGTCTTGTCGAGGAGACGCGAGATGAAGTTCGAGACGTTCGGCCCGATGATCACGCACGGTCGGACGATCTGGAGGCACACGTCCGGGTTCTTCTTCGCGAACTCGTAGCAGAGGTCCTCGACGCGGACCTTGTCGTGAGCGTAGGGGAAGTCGGGCGCGGCGCGGAGAGGCGCTCCCTCCCAGAGCACCTCGGGGTTGTCGGGGAGCGCGCCGTAAGCCGTCGCGGACGAGGCGACGAGGACCGTCTTCACCTTGGCTTTCGCGCACGCGTCCAGGAAGTTCTGCGTCCCGGTGATGTTGACGCGCTCCTCCTTCGCGCGGTCGCGCATCGGGTTCAGCACGAACGCGAGGTGGATCGCGGCGTCGATCTGGTGCTTCACGAAGAGCTCGTCGAACGGCTCCTCGACGCTTCTCTGCTCGAAGACGCCGCGCTCCGAGAGAGGAGCGTAAGGCGCTATGTCGATCCCGAGGACGCGCTCCGTGGTGTCGTCCATCTCGAGCATGAGCGCGACCGTGCGCCCGACGTAGCCCGAGATCCCCGTGATCGCGATCCGCCGGGGAGGCGGCTCGTCCTCTTCGTCGTACATGTTTCCGTGAGGAGCCTAGCGCGCGCTCGCGCGAGGGGCAAACGTGACGGGACGGGACGCCCTCTCATCAGGCTCTCGCGAGGAGGATCGCCATCGCCGCGAGGCCCTGGATCGGGAACGTCGCGACATCGACCGCGAGCGTCACGGGCACGACGCTCGTCACGAGGAGCGCGTGGAGCGCGTGGCTCGCGAACGAACGCTCCTTCACGGGATCTCTCAGGAACACGTCCCGGAGGACGTCGCGCTCGCACGTCGCGACGCGGTTCTCGCCGAGCGCGCGGCCGCCCTCGGGAGGGAAGGAGACGCGCACGAACCAGCCCGTGCCATCGACGTCGTAGGTCCGCTTCCGCTGGAAGACGACGACGGGAGAGAAGCGCGCGTCGTCGGGAGAGAGCGGCGCCTTCGTCTCCCCGATCGTGCCGTCCGCGCTCGCGAGCCAGGCGAGCTCGCCCGAGCGAAGCTCGATGTCCTTCGAGGGTTGTTTCTCGAGAGGCGCGACCGCGAACTTGCCGCCGGTCTCGTCGTGGTCCTCGCTGCGAAGGAGCACGCACGCGCGCTCGCCTCGGGCGAAGGGGTCTTCCCGTGAGACGGCGCTCGAGACGACCGGGCCGCCCGGGTTTCGCTGGAGGTGCTCGACGAGGTCTTCTTCTCCCTCGACGAGCGCGCGCACGCGGATGGCGACGGCCATGCCGCTCGCGGGCGCTCCCACGCTCACGAGCTGGATCTCGTTCGCCGGGAGCGACCATCTCTCGACCGAGCGGTCCCTGAGAGCTCGCGTGGCGAGGTAAGTCGTGCAGCCCGTCATCGAGAAGCACGCCGCCAGGACGAGCGCCGAGGCGAGGATTCGAAGGCGCATGAGTGTCTCCCCGGAAGAAGACCCGCGCTCCCCGGGAGAAATTCGAGAGACGTGTAAGTTTTCCTCGGAGCGGCCCTCTCCCGGGCCTCGCCAATCTTCCGGGAAGTAAACTGGCGCCATGCTCGATCGCCGGAAGAGCCCGCGCGCGCTCGCGGGAGCGGTCGTCGTGCTCTCGGGGCTCGGAGCCCTCGCCGCCACGACGGCGGCGCCCGATCCCACGGCCGACGAGAGGATCGCTCGCGCCGACGCCGCTCTCGCCGCGAGCAAGCACGGCGACGCCGAGAGCGAGCTCCGCGCCGCTCTCGCGGCTCTCGCGCCCGCCGACACGCGCGTGCCCGCCGCGGTCGAGAGGCTCCTCCGCGCCGTCAAGGCGAGAGGCGGCCCTCGCGCGCAGGAAGCCGCGCGCCTCGCGTCCGAGCGCGCGGGCATCCCCGACGACCCCTCGCGCGCGCTCGAGCGCGCGGCGATCGACCTCGCGCTGGCCGATCTTCTCCTCGGAGACGGCGCCAAGGCCTCTCCGCGCGACGGTCTCGTGATCGGCGCGCACGCCCGCGAGGCCGAGAGGCCGCTCGTGCTCCTGCGCTCTCCCTGGGACGAGGTGCTCGGCTTCGAGGAAGACGCGGGAGGGCTCCGGGGGACGCCCTTCGACGACGCGCTCGCGCTCCTCGACGAGGTCGCGACGATCGATGCGACTCCGGCGCGCGACCTGGCCGCTCGCGCTCTCCTGAGAGAAGCCGTGCTCGCTCGCTCTCGCGAGAGGAGAGGCGAGGCGCCCAAGCCCGGGGACGACGCGCTCGGTTTCCTCGCTCGCCTGGAGCGCGAGTGCCCGGCGTCCTCTCTCCTGCCGGAGGCTCTCCTTCTCGAAGCGCGCGAGCTCGTCGATCGCTCGCGCGAGAACGAGGCGCTCCCGCTCCTCGCGAAGGTCGTCGCGCCGAGCCCTCGAGCCGCGGAAGCCCGGGCCCTCGAGGGAGAGCTGCGCGCCGTCTCTCTGTCCTTCGCCGGCGACTCGATTTCTCACGAGGAGAAAGCGAACCTCGCCCTCCTCTCGAGAAACGTGAGCGCCGTCCGCGCACGGGGAGCGCCGCTCGCTCGAGGTCCCGGCCGAGCTGGCCTCCGCGCCCGCCGTCCTGCTCGAAGCAAGCGCTCCCGGTGTCGCTCCCGTGCGAGCCGTCTTCCTGAGAGAAAACCTCGCGATCGTCGCCGCCGAGAAGGACTCGGGCGAGCTCGCGGTCTTCACGTGCGACGCGAGGACCGGCGCCGCCGTTCCCTCGCGCGTCACGCTCGTCGAGCTCGCGACGGAGACTCGCGACGGGAGAGTCCGCCGCTTCACCGCCTCGCGAGGAGCCCCGACCGACGAGCAAGGGCTCGCCGTCTTCGCGCACGATCCTCGCTTCACGAGAGCGCTCGCCGTCGCGCGAGCCGACGACGGCCGCGCGGCGTGGGCTCTCGTGCACCCGCGCCCGCTTCTCCGAGCAAGCGAGGGCGCGCGAGAGCACGATCGCGAGGATCGGCCTCTCGTGAGCGTCGCGTTCGAGCGCGCGCTCCTGCGCCCGGGCGAGGTCGTCCGCGCGCGCGCCGTCGCGAGGCGCCCCGTGCTCGGCAGCGCGCGCTCGCTCGGCGTGCCGGCGGGCGAGAGCGTCGAGGTCGCG
>JACQDU010000183.1 GCA_016200955.1 bacterium | reverse complement strand
TCCGGCCGGATACCTGCGCCGCGCTCACTGGAACCACTTCCACATCCAGGTGGGGCCCACGAACCTCGAGGCGAATCCGCCGGAGTGAGGCGTCGCTGCGGATTCCGGCTCCCGTTTCGTGCTCTCATGCTTCCTCCGCATGCGTGACCGCACGCTCCTCTACGCCGCGACGTTCTTGCGCGCTGTCGCGACCGGAGCCGTCGCGATCCTCCTGGGGTTCCAGCTCCCTCTCCTCGACCTCGCGCCGGCCGAGATGGGTCTCATCGTGGGAGCCGGCCAGTGGGGGAACGTCGTCGCGGCTCTCCTGGCGACGCTCGCAGGAGACAGGATCGGAAGGAGACGGTTCCTCGCCTTGCTCGGGCTCATGGGAGGCGCGGGGGCCGCGACCTTCGCGACCGCCTCGCACCCTCTCGTCCTCGCGGGAGCGGCCTTCCTCGGGATGCTGAACGCCGTCGGGCGGGACCGGGGCGCGGCGCTCGTGCTCGAGCAAGCCATGCTTCCCTCGACCGCCGACGCGGCCTCGAGGACCAGAGTCTTCGCCTGGTACAACGTGCTCGGCGACGTGGGCCACGCCGTCGGAGCCGCGCTCGCCGTGTTGCCGAGGCCGCTCCGCGAGCTCCGCGGCATGAGCGAGCTCGCATCGCTCCGGGCGACGATCCTCGTGTGCGCGGTGCTCGCGCTCGCGACGTTCCCTCTCTCGGTCGGCCTCACGCGCGCCGTCGAGGCCGGCGAGACGGGAGGGCACGCCGCTCGTCTCTCTCCCGCGAGCCGGCGGATCCTGGCCAAGATCTCCGCGCTCTTCGCGCTCGATGCCCTTGGAGGTGGCTTTCTCTCGGTGACGTGGCTCACCTACTTCTTCGTCGAGCGATTCCATGCGGACGAGAGGACGATCGGCGCCCTCTTCGTGGGAGCGCGGATCGCGAACGCGCTCTCTCACCTGGGAGCAGCCTGGCTCTCCAGCCGGATCGGGCTCGTGAAGACCATGGTTCTCACCCACGTTCCGTCGAGCTTCCTCATGTTGACGGTGCTCGTCGCGCCGAGCCTTCCGGTGGCCGCCGTGCTCTTCCTCCTCCGGGAGGGGCTGTCGCAGATGGACGTGCCCACGCGGCAGTCCTACGTCATGGCCGTCGTGCGCCCCGGCGAGCGCCTCACCGCGTCGGGCGTGACGCACCTCGTGCGGCTCGGGTCCTGGGCCGTTGCGCCCATGGCCGCCGGGTTCCTCTTGAGCGCGCTTCCGCTCGCGAGTCCATTCGCGATCGGCGCGTCGCTCAAGCTCCTCTACGACGGTCTCCTGTTCCTCGCGTGCAGGAACGTGAGGCCACCCGAGGAGACGGCGGGTATCGCGGAGGAGCCCGCATCCGGGACCGCGTCTCCTTGACGCCTGTCGGGCGAAGCGAGCCTTCCGTTCAAGTGAGACGAGCCACGACCTCTTCGAGGAGGGCGCGCTCGAGAGGGTCGGCGCGCAGGAGACCCTCGAGGATGCCGACGAGACGAGCGTCCGCCTGCGGGAGAAGCGCACTCGGCGACGGGATATCCCCCCTGGAGACCCGGCCGAGGATCTCCCAGGACGTTCCGCTGAGCGGGCAGTATCCGATCGCCGCGTGGAGTCCGGTCATTCCGAGCGCATACGCATCGCTCGCCGCGCTCGCGCGCTTCCCAAGGGCGAGCTCGGGCGCCATGTAGGCGACGGTGCCGACGATCTCGTCCCCACGCGTGAGCGAGGAGTCCTGAGGCTCCTTGGCGAGCCCGAAGTCGACGAGCTTCGCCCTCCCGGAGGGCGTGAGGATCACGTTCGCGGGCTTCACGTCACGATGGACGAGTCCGACCTCGTGCACGGCGAGGAGCGCTCGCGCGAGCTCGAGGAGGAGGCCCAGGACGGCGCCTTCCGGGAGCGGACCATCGTCGAGGATCGCGTCGAGCGTGTCTCCGGGGACGAACTCCATGGCGCAGTAGAAGAGGTCGCGCTCGCGCCCCGCGTCGAAGAAGCGCGGGATCCCATCGCACGAGAGGCGCCTGAGCGCCTCGGTCTCGCGCCGGAAGCGCGCGAGCGACTCGGGGTCGGCTTCCACGGCCTGGGCGTCGATCACCTTGAGCGCGATCGGCGCCCCGTCTCGCTCCGCGAGGTAGACGACTCCGTTCGCTCCCCTGCCGAGCGTCTTCCGGACGGCGTAGGAGCCGACGCACGTCCGCTGCCAGGCGACGGAGCGGATGTACTGCGCGACCTTCACGCGTAAGAGAGAAGGATGCACGGGTCGAGCGAGAACGTCGCGCGCTCCGGCGACGAAGGCACGCTCGAGGGACTCCTCGTCGTCGTCTCCTCCACCGGCGATCACGACGAGAGCGGGAGCGAAGCCGCCGAGGGCCTCGCGGAGGCGCCGTGCGAACGCGAGCACGAGGCCGTTCTCCGAGGCCACGTTCACGACCGCGAGGAGGAGCCCGGGAGGGTTCGCGATGGACTCGTGAAACGTGGGGGACTCCGGGGCCGAGACGCGGACGGTGTAGCCGGCGGCGCGGAGCAACGTCGCGAGACCGTCCTCGTCCCGGCCGTCTCCGGTGACGAGGAGGATCTGGCCCGAAGCCGGAGCGAAGTGCGGGACGGGGACCGTGTCGGAGCTTCGTGCGGGGATCGCGGCGCGCGGAAAGCATCGGACGAAGTCGGTCGCGCCGTCGGCCCGGACCCTCCGCCTCGTCGTCTCCCCCGCCCCACCCATGAATTGCCTCTCCGGGCCGACCCATTGCATTTCGTGCGCCTCGCTCGTCGGACGCTCGAACGGTCGCTGGGGAGAGAGGAAGCTCTTGCACGGGAACGTCTCGCGTCGCGGCCCTCGTCCGGGCAAGAGAGGGGAACGGCACGTCTCGGAACGACCGTGCGCATTGTGTTCGAACGCCCGCACCGAGACGCCGCGACGGAACGGCACGTTCCTTGGAAAGAGTCGTTCTCGAGGAGGAAAGAAAATGAACGCGAGGAAGAACGTGAGCACGGGAGAATGACGCCGTGATCTGCGCCACCGTCCTCGAGACTTCGACCCAGGCGATCCTCGCCCGCATGGCGGAGGCCGCGCCGACCGCCGACATGATCGAGGTGAGGGCCGACGCCGTCCCGGCGGGAGAGCTCGACCTCCGGGCGATCGTCTCGGGGCGACCGCGGCCTCTCGTCCTCACGTGCAGGCCCGTGCGCGAGGGCGGGCTCTTCGGCTCGGGCGAGGAGGAGAGGCTGGCTCTCCTCGCGGAAGGCGCGGGACTCGGGGCGGAGACGATCGACGTCGAGTGGGACGCCGCCTCGCGTCTCTCGGTGCCCGCGAGCACGAGGCTCGTCGTCTCGCGGCACGACTTCTCGGGGACGCTCGACCTCGAGGACATGCTCGCGTCGTTGAGAGCGTGCGCGAGGGCCGACGTCCTGAAGGTCGCGACGACGGTGGGAGACGCGCTCGAGGCGATCGAGCTTCTCGACCTCGCGAGGAACGAGAGGAAGCCCACGATCGCGATCGGCATGGGCTTCCCCGGAGTCGCGACGCGGCTTCTCTGCGAGAGGAGCGGGGCTCCCTGGACGTATGCCGCGTCGAGCGCGACTCCCGCGGCTCCGGGGCAGCTCTCGCTCGAGCAGACATCGAGGCTCCTCCGCGGGAGAAGGGTCACGGCGAGCACGCGGGCTCTCGGGATCCTCGGGAACCCGGTCGCCCACTCGAGGTCGCCCTCTCTCATGAACGCCGTCTTCGCGACGCTCGGCCTCGACGCGGTCTACTCGTGGCTCGAGACGAGCTCGCCCGAGGAGGTCCTGCGAAGGACGCGAGACGACCGATCGTGGGCGGGCTTCGGCGTGACGATCCCTCACAAGGAGACGGCCGCGCGAGCTTGCGACCGGCTCTCGGAGGACGCGCGGGCGCTGGGAGCGGTGAACACCGTCGCCCGGAGCGAGTCCGAGTGGGTCGGCCACAACACCGACGCGCCGGCCTTCGTGGACGCGCTCTCTCGCGCGGCTTCCTTGCGTGGGCTCGCGCTCGCGGAGCTTCGAGTCGAGGTCCTGGGAGCCGGAGGCGCGGCGCGGGCGGCGGCC
>JACQDU010000122.1 GCA_016200955.1 bacterium | reverse complement strand
GAGGGCCGGGGAGGGGGACGAGGGCGCTTCTCGGGGGACAGGCGGGCCGCTCCGGAAAACCGGGGCGGCCCGTTTTCTTTCCCGAGGAAGTAAAATCACGGGAGTGAGAGGAGCTCGGCCATGAAGCTCACGCGCAAGGTCTACCTCGCCGGTGGCGCGCACACGCCGTTCCTGGGCAAGTTCCACCCCGACTTCGTCTGGAAGGGACACCCCGACTCCGGGAAGCGAGAGAACCCTTCGCTGGAGGACTACACGCGCAAGCCCGCGCTCGAGGCGCTCGCGGAAGCGGGCGTGGCCCCGCGCGACGTGGACAAGGGCTACGTCTGGAACTTCGCGGGCGAGCTCTTCTCCCAGCAAGGACACCTGGGAGCCGTCCTCGCCTCGGCTCACCCGGACCTGGACGGCAAGCCTCTCTCGCGCGTCGAGGGAGCGTGCGCCTCGGGCGGCCTCGCCGTGCTCGCGGGCGTCGACGCGATCCAGGCCGGCGCGGACGCCGTGCTCGTCGTGGGCTCCGAGGTCCAGACCACCGTGAGCGCGAAGCAGGGCGCCGAGTACCTTGCCCGCGCCGCTCACTGGAAGTCGCAGCGCTCGATCGACCCGTTCACCTTCCCTTGTCTCTTCGCAAGGAGAGCCAAGGTCTACAAGGAGGCCTTCGGCCTCGAGGACGCCGACATCGCCAAGGTCGTCGCGAAGGCTTACGCGAACGCCGCGAAGAACCCGTTCGCTCACATGCGCGCTTACAGGATGACGGAGGAGATGGCCCGCGAGGCGAGCGACAAGAACCCCTTCTTCCTCGAGAACGCGGAGTACAAGCAGCACCTCAAGGTCTCGGATTGCTCCCAGGTCTCGGACGGCGGGAGCGCCGTCGTCCTCCTCTCGGAGGCCGGCCTCAAGAAGGCGGGGAAGCAGCCCAGAGACGCGATCTCTCTCCTCTCCTACGGCCACGCGACGGGGAAGATCGAGGGACCGAGCGACCTCCTCGAGCTCGAGACGACCAAGCGGGCGGCGAAGACCGCCTACGAGCAAGCCGGCCTCGCGCCCAGGGACGTGAGCATGGCGGAGGTCCACGACTGCTTCGCGATCTGCGAGCTCCTCATGCTCGAGGCCCTCGGCTTCTGCGAGAAGGGCGAAGCGAAGAAGCTCGTCCGCGCGGGCGAGAACCGCATCGACGGGAAGATCCCCGTGAACACCGGTGGCGGCCTCCTCGCCTTCGGGCACCCCGTCGGCGCGACCGGCGTGAAGCAAACCTACGAGATCTTCCGGCAGATGAAGCGCCGCGCGGCCGGATACCAGATCGCGTCTCCCGTGAGGGTCGGGATCGCGGCCAACATGGGCGGCGACGACCGCACGTCGGTCGTCACGCTCTGGCGCAACGTCGAGTAGACCCGTGAGGCTGATGGGGTTCGTCGAGTGCCGCAAGCGTCTCGGGCCAGAGAAGGCGGTTTCGACGTCTCGCGCGGATGATTTTCGCTCCGCGCGTCGCGCTCCGCGAACCGCGCGAGACTCACTCGAGGCCGAGGGCATCGACGCCGTCCTCGTCGAAGCCGAGCGCGTGACCGACTTCGTGGAAGACGGTCGTCCGGATCTCGCGGACGAGCTCCGCTCGCGTGGAGCACTCCTTCTCGAGGTTCCGGCGGTAGATCACGACCTCGGCCGGAGCCTCGCCGCCCTGCCGCTCGAGCCCCGAGGCGCCGAGGAACTCTCCTAGGATCAAGGGATCGACCCCGTCCTTCGCGACCCGCGCCTCGAGCGGGAAGTCCTCGCGCGAGACCACGCAGCTCTCGTCGATCGTCGCGCGGACCTCGGCGGGCAGGCCCTCGAGCGCTTCGAGGACGGCGGCGTCGAACGCCTCGTCGGAGACGCGGAAGGGGACGACGTGGCGCTCGGGGTCGAGCTTTGCCGCTCGCGCGAGCTGCTCGTCCGCGAGCTCGAGCTTCCCGAGGCGCTCGAGCGCCGCTCCCAGGAAGTAAGGCGGCGTCGGATTCTTCTTCTCTCGCTCCGCCGCGGCGCGGAGGGGCTCGAGCGCTTCCGCGAAACGGGCCGAATAGAAGAGCGCCCTCCCCTTTCCCAGGAGAGAGACCGGGTGGCTCTCTCCCAGGTCTCTCGCCGCTTCTCCCGCGGCGTCGAACGCGCCTTTCCGCGGCTCGGGAGAGCAGAAGATCGTCTCGAGCACGAGGTCGTGCGCGTCGGCGAGGACGTCGTCGCTCCTCGGGTCGAGCGCTCTCGCGACCTCGAGGACGTCGGGATCCTCGGGAGCGAGAGACCGCGCGCGGTCGAGGCGCTTGAGCGCCTGCTTCGGAGCTCCTCGCTCGAGCTTCTTCCGCGCGTCGTGGAGGAGATCGTCGAGCTGCTCGCTCATGGGGACGGCTCGCGTCTCATCGTCGTCTCATCGCCTGCCTCTCGGAGGCACCGCGTGCATCGACCGCGGAAGAAGGCGCTCACCTTACATCTTCGCCTTCGAAGCGAGGGGCATCTCCCTGCGAGCGTGCGGACCCCGCACGGCCTGACCTCCGGGCGCGCGAGAGCGGCGGCGGGTGAGGGTAGGATCCCCGGCTCATGTTCGGATTCCGCGAGCTCGCGTCTTCCCTCCTCGACATCGCCGCCCCGCGACTCTGCGCGGGCTGCCGCGAGCCGCTCTCGCTTCGCCCGGCTCCGAGCCCGCACGATCCCGCGCGGGACCCCGTGCGAGCGGCTCTCCGCGAGGCCCTCTGCCCGCGCTGCCGGAGCGAGCTCGTCACGATCGGCCCCGGCGCCTGCCGCTCCTGCGGGAGAGCGCGGCTCGCCTTCTCCCAGGCTCGCGGCGATCGCTGCGGGCGGTGCCTCGCGGAGCCCCGAGGCGGGATCCGCTCGACCGTGGCCGTCTTCCGCTACACGGGAGCCGGCCGTCTCCTCATCCGGCGGCTCAAGTACTACGGGAGGAGCGAGCTCGCCCTCCCGATCGGGCGCGCCCTCGCGGCGCGCGTGTCGGAAGAGCTCCCCGACATCACGGGAGCGTGCGCGATCGCTCTCGTGACGGCCGTCCCGCTTCATTGGACGCGCCGTCTCCTGCGCGGCTACAACCAGGCCGAGCTCATCGCGCGCTCGTGCGCGCGCGAGCTCGGCCTTCCCTTCGAGCGGCGCGCCCTCGCCCGCACCCGGCGAACGCGCGCCCTCTACTCGGTCTCGAAGAAGGACCGCGAGGAGGCGCTCGCGGGCTCTCTCACGGGAAGGGAGACGATCGTCGAGGGAAAGTGGGTCCTCCTCGTG
>JACQDU010000187.1 GCA_016200955.1 bacterium | reverse complement strand
GTGCAGGCGCGGCTCGCCCCGCGGCCGGTAGACGATCGCCGCGCGCGAGTAGGTCGGGATGTCCACGCTCACGAGCCGGAAGAGCGACCGCGCGAAGCGGATCGTCGACGCCTTGTGCCCCTCGCCTCGCCACCAGGCATGGAAGCGCTCGATGCGCTCGAGGCCGAGGTCGAGCCGGACGCCGGCGACCTTCTGCCGCTCCCTCGCCGCGAGGAAGCGCTCCTCCTCGAGGGCGTCGAAGTTCGCGTGCTCGAAGGAGTGGGCGACGCGCTCGAAGACGCGGCGGATCCTCTCCTCGTCGGCGGCCTGCGACGCCGCCTCGACCGCGGGCACCGACTCGTCGTCGGGATCGAGGGGAGAGTAGAGGTCCTGGAGCACCTCGCGCGCCGCTCCCGCGAAGTGGCGCTCGAGGTCGCTCGCGAGCCGCGAGAGGTCGTTCCAGGCGTGGCGGCGGTCGGCTTCCTTGAAGAAGCTCTCGCCGAGCTGCTCCGTGAGCTGCGCCAGGTGCGCGGGGACGAGCCGGGACATGCGGGCTCACGCTACGCTCGACCTGGCGTCGGGATCAAGACGCTCGTGCGCGGCGAGCCGAGCTTCAACGGCCGTGCTTCTCGAGCCAGGCTCTCACCTCGGCGACCTTGGGATCCTTCGGCGCGACCTCGAGGAAGCGCTCGAAGTCGGCGCGGGCGCCTTCCAGGTCGCGCTTGTGCCAGCGAACGGCGCCGCGGGTGTGCCAGGCGTCCGCGAGCTTCGGGTCGAGCTCGATCGCGCGATCCAGGTCGGCGAGAGCGGCATCGCGGTCTCCCTTGAAGTCCTTCGCGACTCCACGCTCCCTCCAGGCCGGAGCGAGGCGCGCGTCGATCTCGATCGCTCGATCCAGGTCGGCGATCGCGCCGGCCGGGTCCTGGGACCGCAGCTTGATGACTCCTCGGTTGAACCACATCTCGGCGTTCCGGGGGTCGAGCGCGATCGCGCGCGTCATGTCGGAGATCGCCCCGTCGCGGTCTCCCTTCGCGTCCTTCGCCGAAGCGCGCGTGTTCCAGGCCCCGACGCAGCGAGGATCGAGCTCGATCGCGTGCGAGCAATCCGCGATGGCGGCTTCGGAGTCTCCCAGGGCGTCCTCGGCCTGGCCTCGATTCGCCCAGGCCATGGCGTCCCTCGGCTCGACCTCGACCGCTCGACGGAAGTCCGCGAGCGCGGCTTTCACGTCGTTCTTCTTGAGCCGCGCGACCCCGCGGTCGTTCCAGGCCTCGACGCGCTTCCCGTCGATCTGGATCGCGAGCGTGTAGTCCTCGATCGCGCCGTCGAGGTCTCCCTTGCGGAATCTCGCGGCTCCGCGCGCGATGCGGTTCATGACCGCCCGCGGCTCGAGCTCCAGAGCGCGCGTGTAGTCCGCGAGAGCGCCGTCCATGTCTCCCTTGACCTGCCTCATCATGCCGCGGTTGGCCCAGATCGCCGGAGCGCGCGGGTCGAGCTCGAGCGCTCGGGTGAGGTCGGCGATCGCGGCGTCGGTCGCGCCTCTCCGGTCGTGCATGAGCGCGCGCTCCTGGTACTCCGCCGCCGTCTTCAGGTCGCCTCCCGCCACGGCGTGGCCGAGGAGCTGGAGGAACGGCTGAACTTGATGGGAGTAAGCCTCGTGGTAACCGAGCCGGTCCTGCGCCTTGAGCACGTGTCGCGCGGCCTCCTCCCCTCCGAGCCGACAGAGAGCCTGGCCCGCCCGGGCGGCGCGAAGCTGATCCGTCTCGGCGTCGAGAAAGCGTCCGAGCGCGTCGACGGCGCGCGCCCTGATCCCGAGCCGCCCGAGAGCCTCGCACGCGAGCTTCGCGAGCACGTCCTCGCCTTGATCGAGCTTCGGGAGCTTCGCTCGCAGCTCGTCGAGGGCCGAGGAGAGGAGCAAGACGGTCTGATCTTCCCGGAAGCTCGCGAGCGCGATGAGAGCGTCCTCGAAGCCGCCCTCTCTCTCGAGCGCACCCGTGCGCGCCTTCTCGAGGAGATCCTTGATCGTCTTCTCGTGCTCGCGCGAGACCCGCACGCGATCGGCCTTCACCTCGTCGAGGAGCTTCGCGACGAGCGAGTCATCCACGTGGAGCTGCCCCGCTCGCCTGAGCGCGTGCGTCGCGACGCTCCACTGGCCGAGCTCCTTCGCGACCCTGGCGAGGGCACAGGCCGCCTCGAAGGCGCCCGCTCTCGCCGCGTCGTCGCGGTCGTCGAGCGCCGCCACGCGAGCCGCGGCCTGGAAGGAGTCGAGGCCGAGCGCGATCACGTCGTCCGCGGGAGCGTCGGGGCGTCGCGTCGAGAACCGGGCCCGAGCCTCCTCGGCGAGCTTCCTCGCCTCCTCGCGCTCGGCGCGGATCCGCTCCCTCCGGTCGAGGGCGAGGAAGGCCGCTCCGCCCGCGAGGGCGATCGCGAAGAGAACGAGGACCGATGAGAGGAGCCGGTTCCTCTTGATCCAGCGGCGCCCTCGCTCGACGTGGCCGATCGGCCGCGCCGCGATCGGATCGCCGCGCAGGTATCGCTCGAGGTCGCCGGCGAGCGCGCCCGCGCTCTCGTAGCGCTTCTCCTTCTCCTTCTCCAGGCACTTGAGGCAGATCGTCTCGAGGTCGCCCGCGGCGCGCGCGTTGAGCCGCGAAGGCGGCACGGGGTCCTTCGAGATGACCGCGGCGAGGACGTTGAGCTGCGTGGCTCCCTCGAAGGGCGGCTTGCCCGTGAGGACGAAGTAGAGAGTCGCCCCGAGGGAGTAGACGTCCGCTCTCTCGTCGGTCAGTCCGCCCTCGCCGGCTTGCTCGGGCGGCATGTAAGCCGGAGTCCCGAGCACGGCGCCCGTCTGCGTGAGCTTGCTCGGGTCGCCGAGCTCTCGCACGCGCGCGAGGCCGAAGTCGAGCACGTGAGGGCGCCCTCTGTCATCGATGATGATGTTCTGCGGCTTCAGGTCGCGGTGGACCACGCCCTGGTCGTGCGCGTGCTGGACGGCTTGGGCGACGTCCCGGATCGCCTCGATCGCGCGCACGAGCCCGAGCTTCTCCTCGCCCTTCTTCGCGTGAAGGCGGCGCTCGAGCGTGGCGCCGCGGACGAATTCCATCGCTATGTAGTGCTTGCCCGCGAGCTCGCCGGCTTCGTGGACGGCGACGATCGAGGGGTGCCGCAGGCGCGCGACCGCCTCCGCCTCTCTCCTGAAGCGGAGGATCGCTTCCTCCGAGACGGACGCGTCGGGCAAGATCGTCTTGAGCGCGACGACGCGGCGCAGGCGATCGTCCCACGCGCGGTGGACGACTCCCATGCCTCCTTTCCCGAGCTCCGAGAGGAGAAGGAAGGGGCCGAAGACCCGGGAGGAGTCCGTGCGCGCGCGGCGCACCTCCTGGGCGAGCTCGTGGTCCGTCGCGGGCTCGCCCGCGCGCGGCTCGACGACGGGCGCGCGCTCGGCCGCACGCGCTCGCTGGGCCGGGACCGTCCGGTCCTCGTCGGGAGAGACGACCGTCTCGCTCTCCGCGCCTCCCGCGAGCGTCGCCCGGCAGCTCGGGCACTCGCCCGAGCGCTGCGAGAGCGCCCCGCAGCGAGGGCACGAGAACGCGCCGGGCATGATTCGCTCCCCCGAGTCTTATGGCCGCTCTCCGAGAGCGCGGTCAAGCCACTTGCCCCTGTTGCGCCAGCAGGACAGAGCCTAGAATCGCCGCTTCCCTGAGAGAGCCGACCTTGTCCCGACCCGCCGAGAGCGCTGGCCGCCGGCCGCTTTTCGAACGCGAGCTCCTTTCTCGCGCGCGGACGCTCCTCGTCCCGGGAGCGGTCGTCGTCGGAGCCTCGGGCGGCCCCGACTCGACGGCGCTCCTCGTCGGGCTCTCGGCGCTCGCGGGCGACCTCGGGATCTCGATCGTCGCTGCTCACCTCGATCACGGGCTGAGAGGAGAGGCGGCGCGGGCCGACCGGGACTTCGTGCACGCGCTCGCGTCGAAGCTCGGCTGCCGTTTCGTGGAAGGACGGGCGAGCGGCCTCGCCCGTCGCGCGAAGGGCCGCGGGGTCGAGGCCGCCGCCCGCGAGGCGCGCTATGCATTCCTGCAAGAGACCGCCGAGCGAGAGGGAGCCTCTCGCGTGCTCGTCGCTCACACGAGCACCGATCAAGCCGAGACGGTGCTGCTCCGGATCCTGCGCGGCGCGGGTCTTCGCGGGCTCGCGGCCATGCCCGACTCGAGGCGGCTCGCGCGCGGCTCGAGCGTCCGGCTCGTCCGGCCGCTCCTCACGCTCTCCCGGAGAGACGTGATCGACTACCTCGCGCTCCGGGGAGTCCGGGCGCGCGAGGACGCCATGAACTCCGATCCTCGCTTCAAGCGAACGCTCGTCCGGCACAGGCTCCTCCCGCTCGCGGTCTCGCTCGTGAACCCACGCGCGGAGGAAGCGCTCGTGCGCGCGGCGAGCGCGGCTCGCGGGGCGTCTCGCGTCGTCGAGAGAGAAGCTCGGAGCCTGCTCCGCCGTGCGTCGCGCGCGTGCGGGAGAGAAGACCGCGGCGCGGAGAGCGCCTCTCTCGACCGTGAGACGCTCGCGCTCGCCGAAGAAGCGGTCCTCGAAGTCGCGATCGCGCGCGTGCTCCGGCGCCTCGCGCCCGAGGACCTCTCCCGCTCTCACGTGAGCGCCGTCTCGCGGCTCGTGCGCTCGGGGAAGCGCGGGCCCGTGTCGCTCCCGGGAAGGCTCGGCGCGTGGATCGACGGCGAGCGGCTCGTGATCGGGAGAGCGATGCGAGCGCGAGCCGTCTCGAGGAAGAAGGCCGCTCAGCCCGTCTCTCCCGCGAGGAAGGAGCGCGCCTCGCGCGCTTCGATCGCGCTCTCCTCGAGGGAGCGCTCGCCGTGAGGTCGAGGAGAGCGGGAGACCGCTTCCTCCCGCTCGGAGCGAGCGGCATGCGGACGCTCAAGCGATTCTTCATCGACCGGAAGATCCCGCGCGAGGAGCGCGGGCGAGTGCCGATCGTCACGCTCGATGACCTGCCGATCTGGGTCGTGGGCGAGCGGATCGACGATCGTTTCAAGGTGACGCCCCGGACGCGCGAGGTGCTCGAGCTTCGAGCAACTCCGGCCATCTCAACAGGCGAGCGGTAGCGAGCCGCGGTGAGAATCACGGTCTTGTCGGCGTAGCAGACCAGGACGACTCTCCCCGGCGAACAGCTTCGGCATCAGAGTACAGGAGACCTCTCTTGAACGACGAGACGACGACGAACGGAAGCGAGACGACCTCGAACGACCCGGCCGCCGCGAGCGCCGCTGCTCCCGCGCCGGCTCCTTCTCCCGCCGAGGCGCCGCCTCCGCTCGCCGAAGCGCCGCCGCCTCGCCCCGCCGAGGAGAGCCGGCCCGAAGCGCCAGACCCGGAAAGCAGCTCGGCCTTCTCCCGCGACATGGGAGACGAGGAGCGCCCCGCGGCGAAGCGCGAGGCGCTCGAGCGGCACTTCCTCGACGTCGTCGAGTTCTCGAAGGTCAAGGACATCGTCGCGCGCCACTGCTCGACCGCTCTCGGGCGGAAGGTCCTGCGGCGCATGAAGCCGCTCCGCTCGCGCGAGCAGGCGCAGCTCTGCCTCGAGCAGACGGACGAGATGTCGAAGCTCGTCCGCGAGCGCGAGCGCGTCCCTCTCGCCGACCTCCACGACGCCGGAGGCCTTCTCCGCCGGGCGATCGAGGCAAGCCGCCCGCTCGAGCCGCGCGAGCTCAGGAAGATCGTCGCGACGCTCGACGCCGCGCGCGCGGTCAAGGACCTCGTCCTCTCTATCTCTGGGGGCGATGCGGGCCGAGAGACCCCCCCGGTTGAGAGCCGTTACGCGCGCCTCCGCTCCCTCGTGCGGCACCTCGATCCGGTGCCCGCGCTCGAGGAGGCGATCCGGCGGGCGATCGACGCCCGCGGCGAGGTCCGCGACGACGCGAGCGAGCGTCTCGCCGGGATCCGCCAGCGGATCCGCGAGCTCAAGCAGCGCATCGAGAGCATGCTCGCGGACGTCTCCCGGAATCCCGCCGTCATGAGAGCGCTCCAGAACCCGCGGCCGGTCTTCCGCGGAGGCCGCATGGTCCTCGCGGTCAAGGCGCCGAATCGCGGCGAGCTCCCCGGGATCCTCCAGGACCGCTCGAAGACGGGGAGCACGGTCTTCGTCGAGCCGGAGAAGGTCGTGCCGCTCGGGAACGAGCTCCAGGACCTCTCGTTCGAGGAGTCGGCGGAGATCACGCGGATCCTCTGGGACGTGACGCGCATCGCGACCGCGGAGCGGGAGATCATCGAGCGCACGACGACGACGCTCGGCTGGATCGACTTCACGCACGCGAAGGCCCGCTTCATGGGAGAGCTCGAGCTGTCGATCCCCGAGCTCTCGGGCGACGGGCGCGTCGAGCTCCTGAACGCGCGCCACCCGATCCTCCTCGACATGCAGAGACGCGCGAAGGAGGTCGGCCAGCCCGCGACCGAGGTCGTGCCGACGACGGTGCGCCTCGGCGACACGTTCGACATGCTCGTCGTGACGGGGCCGAACACGGGAGGGAAGACGGTCGCCCTGAAGACCGTCGGCCTCGCCGTGATAATGGCGCAGTGCGGGCTCCCGATCGCGACGCAGAAGTGCTCGCGCGTCCCGATCTTCCAGTCGTGGTTCGCCGACATCGGAGACGAGCAGTCGATCCAGCAGAGCCTCTCGACCTTCTCCGCTCACCTCGCGCGCCTCCGAGAAGTGCTGGAAGGAGCGAGCAAGGAGGCGCTCGTGCTCGTGGACGAGCTCGGCGCGGGGACCGATCCCGTCGAGGGGGGAGCGCTCGGGCGAGCGGTGCTCGAGAAGATCCTCGCGTCGGGAGCGCGCGCCGTCGTGACGACTCACCTCGGCAGCTTGAAGCAGTTCGCCTTCACGAACCCGCGCGCCGAGAACGGCGCCATGGCGTTCGACCACGAGACACTGCGCCCGACGTACCGGCTCCTCCTCGGACAGCCCGGAAACTCGAACGCCCTCGCGATCGCGAAGCGGCTCGGCGTCGATCCGGCCGTCGTCGCCCGCGCGGACGAGCTGCTCAAGACCGAGGACACGCGGGTCCAGGAGCTGATCGGCTCGATCGCCAAGATCCGCACCGAGGCCGAGGCCCACCGCGAGCGCGCGGACGGCCTCCGCCGCGGCGTCGAGGCCGAGAAGCGCCGCCTCGAGGACGAGCGCCACAAGCTCGAGGCGCAGCGCTCCGTCCTCCAGAGAGAAGCCGACAACGAGATGGACGAGCGCTTCTCCACGCTCAAGCGAGCGGTGCGCGAGACCGGGGAAGCTCTCAAGAACGCGCCGACTCCTTACGGCGAGCACATGCAGAAGCTCCAGTCGCGCGTGGACGAGGCGCTCTCTCACACGCCCTTCGAGCAGAAGCGGCGCGAGTTCGCGAAGTCGCTCAAGAAGGGCGACGCCGTCTTCCTCATCTCGCTCGGCGGGACCGGAACGATCACGCGCATCCACAAGGAGAAGGGCCAGCTCACCGTGCTCGTGGGAGCTCTCCCGATCGAGACGACGTTCGACAACGTCTCGTGGATCGAGGGGAGAGCGGCCGCGCCTCCTCCTCGCCCCGCGCGACCCGCGCCCTCGAGCGAGGTGGCTCCCGCCGCCAGCGGGACACCTCGCCGCGGCCCGGGAGGGCCCATGATGCGCACGCCGCAAGGCCAGCGAGGGCGCGGCGATCGCGAGGATCAGCCTTTCTCCCTGTTCGGCAACACCGGCGGCGACACGAGCGGCCCTCCGGGAGCGTTCGGCTCGACGGGGGTCAAGCCCTCGTTCACGCGCGGCGGTGGCGGCGGCGGCGGCGGGCGAGGCGGCCCTCGCGGTGGCGGCGGACGCGGGCCTCGCGGTGGTCCCGGCGGCGACGCTGCTCGCCGCATGGGGCCTGGCGGCGCTCCGAGGCCGACGCCGCCTTCTCTCCATGCTCCGTGGAAGCAGGCGACTCCGGCTCCCGAGGGCGGCGCTCCCGCGAACGAGCCGCCGCCCGGCTGAGGCGAGAGGAACGCGCGTCCCTCTCTCGCGCGGATCCTTCGCTCTGTCTCCCATGAGCCGCGCCGGCTCACGGGCAACCGGGCGAACGACGCCGTGAAGCGCGCGAAGCTCAGGCCCCTCAAGCGGAAGTTCAAGCGCGAGAGCGGCTCCGGCAACGGCCGGGGCGCGCCCAGCGCCTCTCCCTGAGCGCGCTCGCTCGCGCTCGAGCCCCGGCTTCTCGCTCGAGCGCGAGCTACTCTCTCTCCGTGGAGCCGAAGACCCGCAAGCTCGTCTCGCGAGCGCTCCTCCTCACGCTCTCTCTCGC
>JACQDU010000121.1 GCA_016200955.1 bacterium | reverse complement strand
CGCTCTCGAGGAGGAGATCGGCCCTCCTCGCGGGATCGCCGTCTTCTCCGAGCTCCGCGAGCACGCTCTCGAGCTGTGCGAGGACCCCCGACGTGTCGCGCTCCGCGAGAGCGATCTCCGCGAGAGCGCAGAGGACCTCGGGGCTCCTCGGAGCCGCGACGAGCGCGATGTCGATGTCGCCCCGCGCCCGAGGGAAGTCTCCCCGCGCGAGCGCGAGCTCCGCGAGGCGCACGCGAGCGACGGGAGAGCTCGGGTCGGCCCTCGCCGCCGCCTCGTAGCGGGAGCGGGCGCCCTCCTTGTCGGCTCGCGTGAGCCGGATCGCGTCGCCTTGCGCGACGAGGGCGCGAGCTCTCCCGGCGCGAGCGAGGCGACGGCGCTCGAGAGGGTCGTCGCCCGGGAGAGGCCTCTCGAGAGTCGCGAGCGCGGCGCGCAGGACGCTCTCCGCCTGCGCGCTCTTCCCCTCCGCGACGAGGGCGGCTCCCTGCGCCGCCTTTGCGAGGCCGAGCTCGAGCGGGTCGCGCGCGTCGGTCGCGCAGTCGTCGAGGAGCTCGCCCGCCAGTTCGGGGAAGCCGACGGCGAGGAGGCTCTCCGCGAGCTCGCGTCTCTCTCTCGGCTTCTCCGGCTTCGATGCACTCGAGGCGAGGAGCTCGAGCGTCTCGCGGTCGGATGCCCTCGGAGCGCGAGCGGGCGTCGCGGCCGCGGGAGGCCGTCCGAGATCGAGGAGGAGTCGCTTCCTCACCTCGGGCAGCCCGTCTCTCCCGACGAGCCGGTCGAGGAGCTCGAGAGCGCCCGTGAGAGCGGCCGCGTCCTTCGCGTTGAGCGCGGTCGCGAGGACGCGCGCGCGGGCGAGCGCGAGCTCCGCGCGGTCGAGCTCCTCCTCGCGCGGGAGCTGCGCGCCCTCTGGAGGAGGCCCGATCGATGCGAGCGCCGTCTCGTGAGCGCTCGCCGCGGCGTCGAGCTCGGCGGTGGCGCCACGGCCTTCTTCCCTCGCGATCCTCTCGGCGTTCGCGATCGCGTCCTCGAGCGAGCGCGCCGCGACGAGGCGAGCGCCGCTCCACGCGAGCGCTTGCCGCTCGAGCTCGGCCTGGCCCGGCCCCGAGGCGACGATCCAGAGAGCGACCGCTCCCACGAAGAGCGCGAGCACGAGGGCCACGAGCGAGAGCGCGACGGCGCGAGGCGTGATGCTCCTCTTCCAGGAAGTCAGCCGGGCGATCGTCCGCACGGTCGGGCACCGGAGCGCCTCCTCGATCTCGCGAGCGAGCTCTCTCGCCGTCTCCGGCCGCTCCTCGCGGCGCGCGGCGAGGCCGCGCGCGAGGAGGGCCTCGAGCGCGGGCGTCGCGTCGTGCCGTTTCTCCCTGAGAGGAGGCGCCTGGTTCCTCTGCACGCGATCCAGGAGAGCGTGGAAGGTCGCCGTCCCGACGTGCGGGTGCTCGCCCGCGAGGAGCTCGTAGAGGAGAGCGGAGAGCGCGTAGACGTCCGCTCGCGCGTCGAGGTCGCGCTTTCCCTGGAGCTGCTCGAGCGGCATGTAGAGCGGCGTCCCGACGACCGAGCCCGACTGCGTGAGCGCGTCCGAGTCCTCGAGCGCGCGCGCGAGGCCGAAGTCGGCCACGTGAGCGCCGTCCCTCTCGTCGAGAAGGACGTTGTCGGGCTTCAGGTCCCGGTGGAGGACGCCGGCCTCGTGCGCCGCGCCGACTCCGCGCGCGGCCTCGGCGGCGATCCGGCAGGCGAGCTCGATCGGCACTCCGCGCGGTCCGTGCTGCTCCATGAGAGAGCGGAGCGTGCGGCCGCCGGGGATGAGCTCCATCGCGAGGAACTCGAGGCCGCCGTGCTCCCCAGCGCGGTGGATCGCGATGACCGCGGGGTGAGCGACGCGCGCGAGGAGCGCTCGCTCGCGGTGGAAGCGCGCGATCCGGTCCTGCGCGTCGGCGCGCGGGAGGAGGACCTTGAGCGCCTCGTGCCGCTGCGCGGGCCGGTAGAGCGCGCGGAAGACGACTCCCATGCCGCCCCGTCCGAGCTCGCGCTCGATCGTGTAGTCCTCGAAGACGAGCCCCTCGGGCGCGACCGGGCCGAGGTCGCTCCCGCTCGCGAGGCGCGGCGGCTCCGGGTTCTCGCACGTGGGGCAAGGCGCCGCTCGCACGCTCTCTTGCCAGACGTAGCGCGCCGATCCGCAGGACCGGCACGGCGCGCTCCTCTCGATCGACGCTCGCAGGACCTGGAGGTAGCGCTCGAGAGAGAGCGTCTTCTGGGCCACGAGGTCGAGCGCGAGCGGGAGCGGATCTCCCCTGCCGTTCTTCCGCGCGCGACCCCGGGCCAGCTCGAGGGCTGCGCTCGAGACGCCTCCCTCGGCTCTCAGGAAGTCGACGATGAACGAATCAGCAGGAGCGGGCAATCCGACGCATCGTATCGCACGCGAGCGGGGCCGTGGCTGCGCTGCGTGGGGCGACTTTCGTCGCCCCCGCCCCCTAGCTCCGCCCCGTGACCGCCGCGAAGGACTTGTCGAGGATGTCGCAAGCCCTGTCGACCTCCTCCGCCTTCACGTTGAGGGCGGGAGTCACGCGGATCGTGTTCCCGTAGAGACCGCCCTTGCCTATGGGCAAGCCTCGCTCGCGCGTCTCCTCGAACAGACGGGCGATCGCGGTCTTCGCGGGGACCTTCGTCTTCCTGTCCTCGACGAGCTCGAGCGCTTGCATGAGGCCCATGCCGCGGACGTCGCCCACGAGCGGATACCTGTCCTTGAGCGCCTCGAGGCGAGCGCGCAGGCGGTCTCCCTGGACGCGCGCGTTCTTGAGGAGCCCGCGCTTGTCGATCGCGTCGATCGTCGCCTTCGCGGCGGTGGACGAGACGGGGTTCCCGCCGAACGTCGAGATCGTGAGAGCGACCCACTTCTCGGCGACCTCGTTCGTCGCCATGGTCGCTCCCATGGGGATCCCGTTCGCGATCCCCTTCGCCATGGTCATGATGTCGGGCTCGACGCCCCAGTGCTCGATGCCCCACCACTTGTCTCCCGTGCGGCCGAAGCCCGTCTGGACCTCGTCGGCGATGAACAGCCCGCCGGCCTTGCGCACGATGTCGACGGCGACCTTGAAGTACTCCTTGGGAGGAGTGATGAAGCCGCCGACTCCGAAGATCGGCTCGCAGATGAACGCCGCGACCTTGCCCGTCGTCGTCGTCTCGATGAGCTCCTGGATGTCCTTCGCGCAGGCGAGGTCGCACGAGGGGTAAGTGAGCTTGAGCGGGCAGCGATAGCAGTAGGGAGCGACCGCGTGCTTGATCCCCGGGATCTGGTCGGGGAGCGTCCTCCACGCGGCGTGCGCCGTCATGGACTGGTTCAGGTGAGTGCGGCCCGAGTAGCTGTGGCGGCACGCGATGACCTCGTTCCGGCCCGTCGCGACCTTCGCGAGCATGATCGCCGTCTCGTCCGCCTCGGTGCCCGAGCCGGTGAAGAAGCTCTTCTCGAGCTCGCCCGGAGCGATGTCGGCGAGCGTCTTCGCGAGCGCGACGATCGGCGCGGTCGGGTAGAGCGTGGAGCAGTGCTGGAGCGTGTCGTTCTGCTCCTTGATCTTCGCGTTGACCTCGTCGTCGCAGTGGCCGAGCGAGACCGTCAGGATCCCGCCGAAGAAGTCGAGGTACTCTCTCCCCGCGGTGTCGTAGAGGTACGAGCCCTTCCCTCGCGCGAGCGGGAGGCTCTCCTTGTAGTAGTTGATCGTCGCCGGGAAGAGATACTTCTTGTGGAGCTCCCGGATCTCTTTCGCGTCCATGGCTGCGCTTCTTTCCTTAGGGGAGCAAGGCCGTGAGGTCCTGGTAGGTCTCGGGGCGCCGGTCGCGGTAGAACTGCCAGACCTGGCGGACCTCGGTGATGAGCTCGAGGTCGAGGTCGGAGACGACGACGGCGTCCTTGTCGCGAGGACCCTCCGAGATGATCTTCCCGCGAGGCGTGCAGAAGTAGCTCTGGCCGTAGAACTCGCCCATGTTCCACGGCTTCTCGATGCCGACGCGGTTGATCGCGCCGATGAAGTAGCCGTTCGCGACGGCGTGCGCGGGCTGCTCGAGCTTCCAGAGATACTCGGAGAGCCCGGCGACGGTCGCGCTCGGGTTGAAGACGACCTCGGCTCCCTTGAGGCCGAGGAGGCGCGCTCCCTCGGGGAAGTGGCGGTCGTAGCAGATGTAGACGCCGATCGTGCCGAAGTCGGTCTGGAAGACGGGGTATCCCATGTTGCCCGGCTTGAAGTAGAACTTCTCCCAGAAGCCGGGCGCGCAGTGAGGAATGTGCTGCTTGCGGTACTTCCCGAGGTAGCGCCCGTCGGGGCCGATCACCGCGGCGGTGTTGTAGTAGACGCCCTCGATCTCCTTCTCGTAGACGGGGGCGATGATCGCCATGCCGTGCTGCTTCGCCCTCTCCTGCATGAGCTTGGTCGTCGGCCCGTCCGGGACCTTCTCGGTGAGGCCGTACCACTTCTTGTCCTGCTCGGCGCAGAAGTAGGGGCCGTAGAAGAGCTCCTGGAGGCAGAGGACCTGGACGCGCTCCTTCGCCGCCTGGGCGATGAGCCCGAGGTGCTTCTCGATCATGGCCTGCTTCAGGCGCTCGATCGGCCCGCTCGGGTCCACGTTCTGGGGCACCGAAGCCTGGATGAGGCCGCCGCGAATGGTCCTTCCCATGAGTCCTCCGATGGCGCACGCCGTCCCGGGCGAGCGCGTGACCGCTTTGTGCCCGGCGGGAGGCGCCGCGTGTCACGCGCGCCTCGCTTCTTGCCCGCTCGCCGGCCGCCGGAGGAGCCAATCTCTCAATGATTTGGCGGCTCGGCAAGGACCCGTGCGATTGACCACGTACCACGTGCGTGCTATGACTCGCGGGTCCGTCGCGACGACATCGTCGAACCGATCGATCGGGGGAACCTCATGATCGAGCAACGGAGGGGCTTCGTCCGCTCGCTGGTCCTCGCCGCGGCGGCGGCGTGCTTGCCCGCGGTCCTCCTCGCGGACGACAAGCCGATCACGGCCTCGGAGTTCAAGAAGGCGTTCGAGGGACCCGACAGCCACCAGGGCGGGCTCGCGATCAAGCGGCTGAACCCCGATCAGGGCACCGACTACGATCTGCTCAAGATGGTGATCGACAAGGGCTCCTGGTACTACCGCGGCATCGCGGTGAGCGTCCTCGCGAAGACCGGGAATCCGCAGAATGTGAAGGACATGGTCGACCGCCTCACGGACAGGACCGAGGCGAAGCCGCTCGTCCGGCAGGGCATGGCGATGGCGATCGCGAAGATGAACGATCGCAAGCTCTACCCCGAGCTCATGAAGGTCCTGAACGACAAGGACAATCGCGTCCGCCGCCAGGCCGCGTTCTCGCTCCGGATCCACAAGGACAAGGGCTCGATCGAGGCTCTCATCAAGCGCTGGAAGGAGGAGAAGGACCCTCGCGTCGCGAACTACATCCGGGAGACCCTCGAGGACATCACGAAGCATTTCAAGGGCCCGAACCCCCAGGACTGGGACACTTGGTGGCTCAAGGTGAAGGACGGCTTCAAGATCGCGGAGACGGACGAGGAGGCCGAGGCATACGCCGAGGAGGCGAAGCAGGCCGAGGAGGAGGGCAACAAGCTCGCCGACGGCACGACGCACGCGAAGGACGTCGACCTCGCCTTCAGGAGCCGAGGCCTCGGGACGCCCGTGATCGTCCTGCCTCACTACGGGCACTCGAAGGACGTCATGATCCCGTTCTTCATCGAGATCGAGAAGTTCGCGCGCTGCTCTTACATGGACATCCCGAAGATCAAGGACTTCAAGAACCTCGCGAAGGAGGGGAAGACCCCTTACTTCCCGATCGATCAGCTCGTCGACGCGTTCGAGGCTTTCAGGAAGACGACGAAGTACGACCGCATCGCGATCGTCGCCTGTGGGCTCGACTCCTGGATCGCCATGCGGTACGCCTCGAAGTACCCGAGGAACACGGCGGCTCTCATCCTCGTGTGCCCCTACTCGTCTCTCGCGGAGGTCCACAAGACGACCGCGAACCTCGTCAAGGCGGGCGAGGAGACCGGCGACCGCGAGCTCCAGCACTACGCGCTCACGCGGACGGTCGACACGAAGACGGACGAGGACGACCACGACAAGCTGCACCGGGTGCAGAGCATTCCCAAGTGGGAGGGCGAGGACGAGGCCCTCACGCGGAAGCACTACACGATCTTCTTCGGCGACCAGAAGGACAGCCTGCTCGAGCAGCTCTTCGAGATCTACGAGAACCACCCGGGCTCGATCCTCTACCCGGAGTTCAAGGTCGAGAACGAGGCCGCGAACGTGCCGGTCCTCGTCGCCTACGGCCTCAAGTCCCTCCTCTCGAGCCCGAGCGACTGCGAGGCCGTCGCCAAGCACTACGGCGCGATCGTCGTCCCGTTCAAGGAGTCGGCCGACCTCCCCTTCGTCGAGGAGCCGGAGAAGTTCTCGCAGAGCATGCGCACGTTCCTCGCGAAGTACGTGGACAAGAAGGTGAAGAAATAATGCGAGCGGAGCGAGCAGCGGGACGCAACGGGGGGGCGCGCGTAGCGCCCATCGGCCGCATCATGCTCCCTCGGGCGGCATCGAGCGCGCTCGCGGTCGCGCTCGTCGCGACGCTCGCTCTCGCGGACGAGCCCAAGCGCGACCTGAAGCGCGAGGAGCAGCTCCGCAAGGACTCGGTCAAGGTCCAGTCCGAGCACTCGAGGGACCTCGAGCCGATCGTCCGCTTCGCCGCCGAGAAGGGCCTCAAGGCGCGCGCGGCCGACCTCGTCGCGACGATCGAGAAGATCACGCCCGAGTGGAAGACGCTCGACGAGCTCAAGAAGCTCGCGGAGTCGTGCCAGGCCGCCTCTCCCGAGCCCGCGGATGCGGCGAAGGAGCTCGACAAGAAGCTCCGCTACGCGCAGGAGAACTACGCGAACCACCTCATGAAGCTCGCGAGGGACTGCGGGCAGAACCAGCTCTTCACGCGAGCTTACGACCTGATCGGCGACGTGCTCGACGCCTGGCCCGACCACGGAGAGGCGCGGAAGATCCGCGGCTACGTGCGCGGCCCGGGCAACAGGTGGGTCTCGAAGAACGAGGCGAAGCTCCTCAACGACAACGTGCTCTACAAGGACAAGAAGGGCGTCGTCTTGGGCTGGGTCCCGAAGAAGGACGTCGCTCGCTGGGACAAGGGCGAGCGCCCCTTCGCGGGAGGCTGGCTCCCCGAGGCCGACGAGATCGAGAAGATCCGGACCAACGAGTACCGCTTCTGGTCGGTGGAGAGCGAGCACTTCGAGATCCGCACGCACGTCTCGCGCGCCGAGGCATGGAAGTTCAGCCAGCTCCTCGAGGATTACTACTCGCAGTTCTTCAGGACGTTCCTCTCGTTCTTCGACCTCGAGTCGGGCGTGAAGCTTCTCTTCGACACGCAGCCGCTCAAGAAGAAGCACCTCGTCTACTACTACGCGAGCCGGAACGACTACCTGAACCACGTGAAGGCCGAGCACGGGAACGACAAGCTCCTCCTCGACAGCGCCGGCTTCTACACGCAGGGCGCCGGCCAGTGCACGCGCATGTCGCACTTCTACCAGACCGACAACCAAGACGAGGTCCTCTCGACGACTTACCACGAGGTCACGCACCAGCTCTTCGCCGAGACCAAGGAGGACAAGTCGGGCGCGAGCTCCGGCAACAACTGGGTGCCCGAGGGGATCGCGAGCTACATAGAGACCTGGGGCAAGGACCCGAAGACCAAGAAGTGGGTCCCCGGCATGAACGTGAAGCACGAGAGGCTGCTCGCCGCGAAGCAGCACCTCGCATCGAATCCCGGCTGGAGCCTCGCGCGCTTCGTGGCGATCGACCACAAGGAGTTCCACGAGAGCGCACGCGGCCTCAACTACTCGCTCTCCGAGGCGCTCTGCCACTTCTTCATGCACCACGACAACGAGCGCTACAAGGAAGACTTCGTCCGCTTCATCGCCGCGTATTACGGGGGGAAGGCGAAGGAGAATTCGCTGTTCTCCCACATCCAGGAGAGCGGCGAGGCGGCGCTCGAGACGCAGTTCAAGGACTACATGGCGAAGCTCGGCGAGTAGGCTCCAACGAGAAAACGACATGAACCACGAAGGCACGAAGACTCGAAGGGATGCGTACTGTATCACCGCTCCGCCGAACCAGGCGCCCGGCAAGAAGCGAGCGGCGCGCACGAAAGCGTTCGAATTCCGCGGGCAAGAAGGTCGCAGCTTCCGCCGAGAAGAAGGCATGTGTACAAGGCGGTGCACTTGCGTAGCCCCGGCGAACGACCACAAGTTGTCAAGCCTCCCGAGCGGCAAGCCCGCTCGGACGAACCATCAGGCCGAGGCGCGGTAGTAGTAGTTGAGAAGCCCGCCGACGCGCATTCTCCTCACGATCCGCCCCTCGCCCCTGGGAAGAACACGGGGCTCGGGCTCGATTATCCTGCTCTCGAGCCCCTGGTGAGGACGCTCATGATGGAAGTGGGCCATGTAGTGCTTGATCGCCCACCGGAGATGTCCCTCGCCGAGCGGAACGATACGGTCGAGGAGCTCCGAGCGTATGGACCGTACCCAGCGCTCGGCGTAACAGTTCAAGTTCGGGCTCCTCGCCGGGATCTTGACGATCGAGACTCCCCGGTCCGCAAGGATCTTCCTGAAGGCAGCCGTGCAGAGAGGATCACGATCGAGGATCAGGTGCGTGAGCCCGACAAGGAACCCGTCCTTCGCGTCGGTCAAGTTCCTCGATCTGCTTCATCCACGCTTCGTCCGGGTCCTTCGTGATCCCTGCGACATGGACCCTCCGCGTCTTGAGCTCCATGACGAAGAACACGAAGTACCGCACGAGCCCCCGCCACGTGACGACCTCGACCGTGAAGAAGTCGGCGCCCGCGAGCCCCTCCCAGTGCGCACCGAGGAAGGTCTGCCAGCTCGGGCTCCGACCGCGCTCGGGCGCGGGCTCGATCCCGTGCTCGTTCAGGATCCGCACGACGGTCTGGCGCGAGATGTCCTTTCCGGCGTGGTACAGGGCGTCGCGGAGGCGCGTGTAGCCCCAACTCGGACACTCCCGACAGAACCGCAAGAGCGTGTCCGTCACCGACTCGCGCACGCTCGATTGGCGGCGCGCCTTGGTGCCGCCGTACTTCTTCGCGACGAGGTTCCGATACCACCGGAGGATCGTATCGGGCGTCACGATCGCCGCGACGTGCGAGAGCAGCTTGCGACCGAGTGGCGCTCCTTTGAGCGCTAGACGCCGCCGCTGGTTGTCGCTCAGGCGCGGAACCTTGCCTCCGAGCTGCTCCCGGAGGATCGCATTCTCGGCCCTCAGGTATTCGATCACGATCGTGCTGCGCGCGATTGATCCAGCGGGCGACGATCGCGACGAGAAACTGGAGAGGCAAGGCAACGGGCAAGGTCGCTCCTCCTTCCGGGCATTAATCGGTCCCGAAGGAAGGGGCTCTTACCGTGTCGAGACGCTCCCTGAACGTCATCAAGATGGATGACGCCCGCCTACGATCACGACTACGGCCACGGGATCCTGACGGGAGCACACGCCCGAGCGGCGAAGCCGCTCGAACGGACGATCCCGCGCCCTAAGCGTACGCGAGCGCCTCGACGATCTTGACCCGAGCCGCCCGCGCCGCCGGGAGAGCCCCCGCGATCGTCGCGAGGACCGTCGCCGAGCAGGCGCCGAAGATCGCCTGCTTCCACGGGAAGACGTACTCCAGCTCCCAGCCGTACTCTCCCGAGATGACGCGCGTCACGAGAGTGATCCCGATCGCGCCGCCGGTCGTGACCGCGAAGCCCGAGGCGACGGCTCCGAGGAGGAAGGCTTCCGTGACGACGGCTCGCCGTATGTGGCCGCGCGAGGCGCCGACGGCGCGGAGGACTCCGATGTCGCGCGTCCTCTCGAGGATCGCGGCGAACATGGTCGTCACGACTCCCAGGAGGGCGACGCCGATCGCGACGATCTGCATGGAGTAAGTCACGGCGAAAGCGCTCTCGACCACGGAGAGGATCCTCAGGCGGAAGGCGGAGCTCTGCGTGAAGAACAGGTCGTAGCGCGGCCCGAAGCGGGAGCGCAGCCTCTCGACGGTCTTCTTCATCTCCGGGTCCGTCGCGCCCTTCTTGCAGAAGAGGTCGAAGGCGTTGACGTTCGTGTCGCTCCAGCGGCGCGCGTACTCGGGGAGGTCCACGAAGATGCATCCGTGCTCGCTCGAGAAGTCGCTCACGCAGATCGCGACGCGTGGGCGCCACTCTCCCTGGGGCGTCCGGATCGAGATCCGTTCTCCCGCGGAGAAGCCGCGGTGGCGCGCGAGGTTCGTCGAGACGGCGACGGCGTCTCCCTTGACGACCTCCCCGAGCGCGGCCTCCGGCCCTTCCGGGAGACAGTCGCTGATCGGCATGTGCGCTCGCCGGCCGAGGAAATCGACGTCCACCGCGACGAGGAGAGCGGGCGCGGTCTTCGCCAGGCCGTTCCCGGGTCTCGCCTCGACGTCCTCGAAGACGAAGCGCAGCGGGTAGACCGCCTCGACTCCCTCGATCGTCTTGATCTCGTCCGCGACGCTCGAGCGTAGGAGAGTGTTCGTCTGGCTCCCGAGAGGAGTGCTCGCGGCGGCGTAGATATCGGCGGAGAGGACCTGGTTCACCCAGCTCTCGACCGCTCCCCGGAGCGAGGTCACGAGGCCCGAGATCCCGAGGACTCCGCCGAGCGCGACCATGAGGGCGGCGACCGTCACGCCGGCTCTCCCCGGCCTCGCGAGGATGTTGTCGGCGGCGAGAGCTCCCACGGGCCCGAAGATCCGCGCGAGGAGTGGGCGGACTCTCCCGAAGAGAGCGAAGCTCCCGAGAGGAGCGATCGCGGCGGCGCCCCCCGCGATCCCCGCCTGGATCACGGCTCCTCCGATGAGGCCGAAGCCGTCCTTGCTCGACGCGAAGAAACCGACCGCGCACGCGAGGAGGACGATCCCGCCGAGGACCGCGAGCTTCACGAGAGCGCCGCGCGGGTCTCTCCTCGGCAGGTCCTTCCTCGCCGCCTCGACGGGCGCGATCGTGAGCGCTTGATAAACGGGAGGGGCCGTCGCGATCACCGTCGCGAGCGGTCCGACCAGGAGGCCTAGGACGATCGCGAGCGGGCTCAGGACCGCCGTGCGCGCATCGAGCGTCGCGTAGAGCTGGGAGACCTGCGAGTTCACTCCTCCGAGCGCGGCCTGCGCGAGGAGCCAGCCCAGGAAGATCCCGAGCGCCGATCCGGCGAGGCCGAAAGCGGCTGCTTCCGCGAAGAACAGGAGAGCGAGCTGGCGCTTCGTCGTCCCGACCGCTCGCAGGACGCCGATCTCGGGGCGCCTTCTCACGACGGCGATCGACATGGCGTTGTAGATGAGGAAGATCCCGATGAACAGCGCTAGGAGGCTCGCGAGCTGGAGCCCGAGCTGCATGGTCCCGAGGAGCGCCTCGGACTTGACCGCCTTCCCGGGCGGCTTCGCGTCGAGCGCCGGAGCGAGGAAGGAGCGCAGACGGCGCGCGACCTCGTCCGAGTCGGCTCCCTTCCCGAGCGCGATCGCGATCCGGTCCACGCGTCCGTCGGTCGCGAAGACCTTCATGGCGAGCGCGAGGTCGAGCACGACGATGTCGCCGCCCGCGGCCAGGGAGATCGGCCCGTGGGGCTGGAACGACCCCGCGATCGTGAACGCGCGGCGCCCGTCGGCCAGGAAGAGCTCGAGCTGCGAGCCGATCTCGAGCCCTCTCCTCTCGAGGAGGCGAGCGCTCACGACGGCCGCGTCGGGAGAGAGGAGGCGGACGGGATCGACCTGCACCGAGTCGTCGGCGTCGGGCAAGGTCGAGGCGGCGTCCCTCACGTCGATCCCGAGCACGAGGACGCGCTCCGTGGAGACGGAGCCGCTGTCGCCTCCGGCGTCCGGCGGCGCCTCGCGCGCGTAGCGCGCGAGGGCCGGAGCCGCCGCTCGCACGCCCTCGGTCGCTCGCACTCTCTCGAGGAGAGAGAGCGGCACGCCGCCCGCTCCTCCGTCGATCTCGAGCGCCGCGGAGCCGGCGGCGACCTGGCTCACTCCTCCGAGCGACGAGAGCGCGGTCTGGTTGAGCGCCTGCACCGCGACGAACACCGCGACCCCGAGCGCGACTCCGAGCGTCAGGAGCGCGCTCCTCCCGGGCTCGAGCCGGAGGCGCCGGAGCGCCACTCCCCGGATCAGCGCTCTCACGGGACCTCATCCTCCCGAAGCGATACTCCCTCCCCCCGAAGGGGGGAGGGTTGGGGAGGGGGGACAAGGGCGCGCTCGGACTCTACGGGTCGCTCGATCGACTCGATCAGGCCGTCGCGGAGGCGCACGATCCGGTCGGCGCGCCGCGCGACTTCGTGATCGTGAGTCACGAGGAGGACCGTGAGCCCTCGCTGCGCGCGCGCCTCGTCGAGGAGGTCGAGGATCCTTGCTCCCGCCTCGGAGTCGAGGTTGCCCGTGGGCTCGTCCGCGAGGAGGATCCTCGGGTTCGCGACGAGCGCTCGCGCGAGGGCGACGCGCTGCTGCTGCCCGCCGGAGAGCTCCTCCGGCCTGTGGTGCAGCCTGTCCGCGAGCCCGACCCTCGTCAGGATCTCGCGCCCGCGGTCGAGCGCCTCCCCGCGCGGCGTGCCGTCGAGGAGCAAGGGGAGAGCGGCGTTCTCCGCCGCCGAGAGCGTCGGGAGGAGGTTGAAGAACTGGAAGACGAACCCGAGCTTCCTCCGGCGGAAGGCGGCGAGCGCGTCGTCCGGCATGAGGGAGAGCATCTCTCCCAGGACGTTGAGCGTCCCGCTCGTCGGCAGGTCGAGCGCTCCCGTGAGGTGGAGGAGAGTGGACTTCCCCGAGCCCGAAGGGCCCGTGATCGCGACGAACTCGCCTTGCTCGACCGTCAGGTCCACGCCGCGGAGCGCGTCCACGCGCACGCGCGCGAGGTCGTACGTCTTTCTCACGGAAGCGAGCTCGACGACCGGTGGACCCAGACCGAGCTCCTCTCGAAGGGCGGGGATTCTAACGCCGCCGCGCGCTCGCAAGCGCGTGCGCGCTCCCTTCTGCCATAATGAAAGCTACGCGGGGAAACAGGCATGTCCAGCGCGCCGCGAAAACCTTCGCGTTCCCGCCGCGGCCTGGGCTCCCAGGGCAAGAAGCCCACGACGCGACTCCTCCGCAAGGACGTCCTCTCGAAAAAGGCGCGCCCGGAGACGCGAGCGGGCGGAAGGCGCCGCGGCCGCCCTCGAGGGAAGCGCGACTCGGGCGAGCTCTCGGCGCTCCTCGCGAAGGCGCGCGCGAACGGAAGGCTCACCTTCCGCGACATCGAGGCGGTCGCCCCGGCGGCTTTCAACGACCCGGGGTCGCTCGACCGGATCCT
Source organism: bacterium (assembly GCA_016200955.1). GTDB lineage: Bacteria > Planctomycetota > J058 > J058 > JACQDU01 > JACQDU01. The sequence goes on along the minus strand of JACQDU010000121.1, from coordinate 6,398 downwards.
CGTCGCGCTCCAGGAGAGAGGGATCGACGTCGAGGGCTCGCTCGGAGGGATCTACGGCGAGGCGGCTCACACGAGCTCGGCGGAGCCCGACGCGGTCCACCTCTACTTCTCCGACATGGCGGACATCCCGCTCCTCACGTCCGCGAAGGAGAAGGAGGTCACGCGCCGGCTCCTCCTCCTGAAGGTTCGTCTCCGCCACCACGTCCTCAAGACGCGCGCGGGAGGCCAGGAGGCGAAGAAGCTCCTCGAGCGAGCGCTCGGTGGCCGCCTCCACTTCGACCGGATCGTCCCCGGCCCTCCTCGCGGCCGCGAGGCGCGGAAGCGGGCGCGCGAGCGCCTCCAGGCGGACCTCGAGCGCGTGAGCGACATCGTCGCCCGGCTCGACGCTCTCCGCCCGAAGCTCCTCGAGGGCGACCAGGACGAGGTCCCTCGAGCGAAGGCCCTCGTCGCGCGCCTCACGCGGCGCCTCACGGGAGTCATCGCGCGGGGAGGGTACGACTACGACGTGGCCGTCTCGATCGACCTCGCCCGGCACCTCTCGCGGCGGCTCTCTCACATGTTCCGCGCGAGCACGGCGGCGCGCGCGGCGAACCGCCGTGGCGACTACGACGAGGAAGCTCTCCTCGAGGGCGAGGCGAAGGAGATCCGCGACGACGCCTGGGAGCGCCCCGGCGACCTCCGCAAGCGCTGGAAGCGGATCGAGCCGGTCCTCCGCGAGCACGGCGAGAAGAAGGTCGAGCTCGCTCGCGCGAACCTGCGCCTCGTCATCAGCATCGCGAAGCGCTACCGCGGCCGCGGCCTCTCCTTCCTCGACCTGATCCAGGAAGGAAACGCCGGCCTCCTGCGCGCGGTCGAGAAGTTCGAGCCGAGGCGAGGCTTCAAGTTCTCGACCTACGCGACGTGGTGGATCCGGCAGGCCGTGGACCGCTCGATCGCCGAGAAGTCGCGGATCATCCGCATGCCCGTGCACCTGGTCGGCGCCATGAGCAAGCTAAGGCGCGTCTCGAAGGAGATCTACGAGAGGACGGGAGAGACGCCGGACATCGCGAGGGTCTCCTCCGACCTCGGCCTCTCGGCGGACGAGACGGCGCACGCGCTGCGCGTCGCGCGCCCGCCGATCTCGCTCAACGGCCCGCTCCACGACGGCGAGGGCGACGTGGTGGACGTGATCGAGGACAAGGCCACGAGGAGCCCGACCGAGGGAGTCTCGCGCGACCTCCTGAAGCTCCGGCTCGAGCAGCTCCTCTCGCACCTCTCGACGCGCGAGCGCGAGGTCGTGAAGCTCCGCTTCGGCCTCGGCGGCGAGCGCGCTCACACGCTCGAGGAGCTCGGGAAGCGCTTCGAGGTCACGCGCGAGAGGATCCGGCAGATCGAGATCCGCGCGATCAAGAAGCTCCAGAACCCGACGCGCACGTCGGGCCTCGAGGGATTCCTGGAGCTCCTCCCGTGAGCGCGGACGAGCGCGCGGCAGGGACGGCGAATCCCGCTTCCGAAGCGGCGGCGACGCCGACTCCCGAGGCACCTCCCGCGCCGAGCCCGGGCGGGCTTCCGGGGAAGCGCTTCCTCGCCTGGTGCTCGGGTGCGCTCGGAGTCGCGGCGGTGCTCGCGGTGATCGGATTCTTCCCGGGAGACCGGGAGAAGACCCCGAGCGGCGCGAGCTCGCGCGAGAGCTCGTTGCTCGAGGCGAGCTGGGACGACGGGAAGGCCGAGGTCTCCCGGTACGACGCCGAGCGGACGATCTACAAGGCTCCGAGGAAGTACGAGCTCGTCTCGATCTTCGTGAAGGAGAGCTTCGACCCGAGGACTCGCACGAAGCCCGACGCTCCGCGCGCGGGCGTGCTCGACGCCATGAAGCTCATGCGAGTCGAGGACGTGCCCACCGGCCGGCTCTACCGCTATCGCCAGACGCTCACGGTGAGGATCGCGCGCTCCGAGCCCGCGCGCGTCCTCGACGCGGCGTTCGGCTCGCAGGAGTGGTGCGGGAACACGTCCTGCCTCCTGGTCCCGCGAGGAGCCAGCCTCGTTAGGAGCGTCCACTCCTACTTCGACGGAGAGGGCGATTACGAGGAGACGCTCCCGGGGGAGACGTGGCTCGAGGATCAACTCCCCGCGACGCTCCGTGCTCTCCCGCTCGCGGTCGGGTTCTCGCTCGAGGTGAAGCTCCTCCCGTCGATCGTCTCGAACCGCCAGCCGCGCGGCGTCGTGCCGCTTCTCTCTCGCTTGAAGGTCGATGGAGACGAGACGATCGAGACGGGAGTGGGATCTCTCGCGTGCGCGCGCGTGTCGGTCTCGCGCGAGGGCGAGACTCTCTCGACTCTCTGGATCGCCCGCGATCCGCCGCGCGCCCTCGCGCGCTACGAGGCGAAGGACGGCGGGAAAGGCACGCTGCGCTCGCTCGAGCGCCTCGTCTACTGGCGCGACCCCGTGAGCGATCCCGAGAAGCCGCCCCGGTGAGCGGCCGTCTCACGTCATTTCTTCCTGGGCGGAGCGGGCGGCTTGGACGGCGCGTGCGCGTGGCGGAGCGCCCGCCAGGTCTTCTTCCCGACGACGCCGCTCGCCTCGAGCCCGTGCTCGCGCTGGAAGCTCTTGACCGCGGCCTCCGTGGCCTTCCCGAAATGGCCGTCGACCTTCAGGTGATGCCCGAGCCGCCCGAGGCGCTTCTGGATCTCGCGGACGAAGCTGGCCTGGCCGGGACCGCCGGATCCTTTTCTCATGACGGGGTGCACGAGAGAGATCCCGGGGTTCGGGTGCGACCAGATTCCCGCCCGATACTTGATGTGCCACCACTCCCAGCTCGCGTCGGACCACTTCTTCGCCCAGCCGAACTTGGCGCCCCAGTGGTCGATGCTCGTCCGCATTCCGTGCGTCGCGAGGTCCACGGCGAGGCCGAGCCCGTGGTTCGAGGTGCCGGGAGTCGCGGCGTTCGAGCCGTAGAGCCGCTTCGCCTCGACCTGCTCGGCGTAAGTGCGATAGGCCGAGATCTTCCCCTCCGGATAGAGCGGGCCGTGGTGGTGAACATGGAAGGCGAGGCGCATGGTGTTCCACGAGGCCGCCGCGTGCTTCTCGAGGTAGAGCTTGTAGACCGGGTGGTAGATCCGCGAGAGCACCGAACGGGGGAGGTGGCCGTTCTCGTAAGCGAGAGCGGCTCCGATGCCCGAGAGAGTCACGACCGCAGCGAGGACGCCGATCTTCCGCGCGAAGCGCATGAGAACCTCCCGCTCGCAGATGAGCCGAGGTCTCCTCGAGCGAACGCCTGGCCGACTCCACGCGCCGGGAGCGACTCGCTCGGAGGTCTCTCTCTCCTGGCTGCTTACGCGATGACGGGAGCGCGCGAGGGCAGGCTCCGCGCGGCGTCCGGGAGTGGACGATCGGTGGCACGCCGTCGGGAGGAGCCACGAACGCCTGGCACGATGTCGATCCCGACTACGACGGGAAGCTGTCCTTCCGCGCGATCATCGAGATCCCGAAGGGCACGAAGAACAAGTACGAGCTCGACAAGGAGACGGGCCTCCTCAAGCTCGACCGGATCCTCTACAGCTCCGTGATCTATCCGGCGAGCTACGGGTTCGTGCCGAGGAGCCACGCTCCCGACGGCGATCCGCTCGACGTGCTCGTCCTCGCGCAGGACCCGATCCACCCGCTCACGATCGTCCGGTGCCGGCTGATCGGGGTCATGCGCCTCGTGGACCAGGGCGACCAGGACGACAAGCTGATCGCCGTCCACGTCTCGGACCCCGAATACAACAGCTACGAGACGATCGGCGAGCTGCCGCCTCACCGCATGAAGGAGGTCGCGAGGTTCTTCGAGGACTACAAGGCGCTCGAGAAGAAGGAAGTCAAGGTGAAGAAGCCTCAGGGGACGGACGCGGCGAGGAAGATCCTCGAGAGGGCGTTCGTGGATTACGAGAAGCTCTACGGGAAGTCACCCGTCAGGATCGCGCAGCTCCTCGAAGTACGCGACGAGCTCGCCCTCGCCCGGGAGACCGATCGCCTCGAACTGGAGATTCGCCCACGCAAGGATCATGCGAATCTGATCGGCGACCGCGAATCGCGCGCACGTCTCGAGTGCCGCCATCTGCTCCGGACAGAACTTCGCAAAGTTCGTGTCGATCGTCCGCGCGGTCTCGAGGAGCTCGGAAGCCCCGACGCTCGGCGCGTCGTTCTTCTCGAATAGACGCAGGGCCTTCTCGATGCTCTTCCTTCCTTTAGTGTGCCTTGGCCCGAGCGGCTGGTAGTCGAGGGAGACGTTGTACCGAACAAGGCTCTCTATGAAGCTCGCGTCCTGGCCGAGCCGGAAGACGAGCTTCTCGTAGACCTCCTGGGCCTTGTCGTAGGTGACGGTCGTTTCGAGACCAGCAGGCCCGGGAGCAGGCACCGTCGCCGACAACGGATTGGGCGTGCGGTCACGACCCGTGACGCCGGAGATCCCGAGCGCGAGCCGTCCACTCTCATGCCCTTCCCCCCATCGAGCTGCTACTTCCCCCAGACGAACTCCACCGGAGCCTCGATATCCGGGTGCAAGCTCGCATGCACCGGACAAGTCTTCGCAGCCTGCTCGAGCCCCCTCCGGTAGCGCTCCTCGAAGGCCCGCGGGACCTCGATCCTCACCGAGAGCCTCGCGATCCGCCGAGTCGGCTGAGCGGCCATCTCCTTCACGACGTGAACTCTCGTGCCCGAGATGTCGATCCCTTGCTTCTTCGCGTAGATCCCCATGATCGTGACCATGCAGGTCCCGAGAGCGGCGCCGACGAGGTCCGTCGGCGAGAACTTCTCTCCCTTTCCCTCGTTGTCCCGAGGAGCGTCCGTCTCGATCCGCGAGCTCGAAGGGCCGTGCGTGGCCTCGCAGTGGAGATCGCCCTTGTAGACGACGTCGATGTCGACCATGGCACTCCCCTCCTCTCGCTCAACCTACCGCTTTCGTCGCCTCGATAGGAGAAAGGCGCGCATTCTCACCGTGAATTGGACAGCAAGGCGCGCCGACCGGACACTGAGCGCGTGAAGGCTCCCGAACCCGAGGCTCCGCCCGAGAGCGGCAAGGAAGATCTCGTCGAGGTCCCTCGCCGCGTCGTCGTCGGGGTACGCGTCGCGGCGATCCTCCCGCTCCTCGCGGGCCTGGCGGTCTACGCGCTCCACCCGGGCGCGCGAGCGTCCCTGAACGACGGCGTCTGGCTCATGTCCCGCGGCGACACGGCCGGCCTCAGGGAGTGGGGCAAGGGGCTCGGGCCGTGGGCGGCCCTCGGGACGACCGTGCTCATGATCGTCGAGGCCTTCATCCTCCCGATCCCGGCGATCCTCGTGACCTGGACGAACAGCTGGCTGTTCGGTCCTCTCGCGGGAGCGCTCGTCTCGATCACGCAGGCGACGCTCGCGGCGCTCATCTGCTTCCTGCTCGCGCGAGCGTTCGGCGAGCCGCTCGTGGTGAGGCTCATCTCGCGGCGGACCGTGGTCAAGACGAACGCGTTCATGGCGCACCACGGGAGCGCGGCGATCCTCGTCGCCCGGCTCGTCCCGGTCGTGCCCTTCAAGGGAGTGAGCTACGTCGCGGGCCTCACGCGCATGCGCCTCTGGCCGTTCGTGTGGGCGACATGGGTCGGGCAGCTCCCGGCCGGGATCGGCTACTCGTATCTCGGGCAGGAGATCGACCGGCCCGCGAGCTTCGCCATCTTCGGGCTCGCGGTCTTCTCCGCTCTCCTCGTCTTCAGCATCGCCGTCCGCCGGACGACGCGCGTCCGGGAAGGCGCTCCTCCCGCGAGCCGGGCGCGCAGCGTCCTCTTCCTCTCGGTGATCTTCCTCCTGCTCCTGGGAGCGATCGTCTTCGTCTTCCAGCTCGTGCGCTCGCGGCGGGCGCCCGACTGGGGCCAGGTGAAGACCATGGTCCGCGAGAAGTTCCCGACCGTCCGCCAGCTCTCGACCGACGAGCTCGCGGCCTGGCTCGAGGACTCCTCGCGCGAGCCGCCGATCCTCGTGGACGCGAGGACTCCCGCCGAGCACGCGATCAGCTCGATCGCGAGCGCGTCTCTCGTGACGGAAGACGACCTCGACTCCTTCGAGAGCAGAACGAGCCGCCGCGCTCCGATCGTCGTCTTCTGCTCGGTCGGATATCGCTCCTCTCGTCTCGCGGAGCGCCTCTCGAAGGCCGGCTTCCGCGACGTCCAGAACCTCGAAGGCTCGATCTTCCAGTGGGCCAACGAGGGCCGGCCGCTCTTCTCGGGAGACCGGCCCGCGAGCAAGGTCCACCCGTTCGATGCCACCTGGGGGAAGCTCCTGGATCCCAGGCTCCGTGCGGAGATCCCGCCTTAGTCTCGGGGCGATCGGTCCACCGAGTCAGCGTCGCTTGCCGAGCTCCTCGATGGCCTTCTTGGCCGCGGCGACGTCCGGATCGTCCGGAGGAGCGAGCT
>JACQDU010000186.1 GCA_016200955.1 bacterium | reverse complement strand
GCCCGACCGCGCGTCTTCCTCGAGCGGCTGCGGAGCGAGGGCCTCGTCCGCGAGGTCGACGACGCAGGCTCCGCGCTCGATCCGGCCGAGCGCGAGCCTCTTCCCGTCGGGCGAGAACGCGAGGGCGGTGACGTGGCGCCCGTGCTCCCCGTCGAGCGTCTCGAGCAGCCTCCCCGACTCGGCGTCGTGGATGCGCACGAGGCTGTCCGACGCTCCCAGCGCCAGCCCCTTTCCCGACGGAGCGAAGGCGAGCGAGGACGCGTCCGCCCACCCCAGGACTCGATGATCCTCGTCTCGCGGCCGGACGCGAGGTCGACGAGCCTCGCGGTCCCGTCGTCGGCGCTCACGGCGAGCGTCTTCCTTCCGGGAGAGAACGCGAGCGAGACCGCCGTCGCGCGGACCTTCTCGAGGCGCCGGACGAGCCCGCCGGTCTCGATGTCCAGGAAGACGATCGTGCTCTTGCGCGCCTTCGTCTCGGTGGTCGCGAGGAGCTTCCCGTCGGGAGAGACGACCGGCGGCGTGTGCGCCGTCGCGTGCGCGATCCTCGAGACCTCGCTGCGGGTGTCCACGTCCCACACGATCGACAGGCGCTGCTCGGAGGAGACGAGGCGCTTCCCGTCCCCGAGGAAGGCGAGCGCGACGACCGCGGCGCGGTGGCCGGGGAGCGGGGCGAGGTCGATCCCGGTGAGCGGATCTAGGAGGACGATGGCCGCGTCGGATCGGCTCGCGGCGAGGACGTTCTCGGTGGGAGAGAACGCGAGCGAGAGCACGTCGGGGAGAGCGATCCTGCGAAGCGGAGCCTTGCTCGAGACGTCCCAGACGACGACCCCGGCGGACTCCCTCTCGCCGTCCCTCGATGCGAGGAGCTTCCCGTCGAGGGAGAAGGCGAGGACGCTCTCGTGCGCGCACGCGAGCTTCCCGAGCCGGGCGCCCGTCGCCCGGTCCCAGAGCGAGATCCCTCCCTTGCCCAGAACGGCGAGCGTCCTGCCGTCGGGAGAGAACTCTCCCGGCGTCAGCGTCTCGCCGGGCTCGACGAGGCTCGTCGCGAGGCGGGATCGGGCGAGGTCGAAGACCGCGATCGACCCGTCGGCCCGCTCCGCCGCGAGCGCGCGCCCGTCGCCCGAGATCACGACCCTCTCGAACCCGTCTCGCGCGCTCTCGAGGCGAGCGACCTCCTCTCCCGTGCGCGTGCGCAGGACCCGGAGACGGCACTTCCCCGGCAGCGCGTGGTCGCGGACCGCCGCGAGCGAACCGTCGGGAGATATCGCCGTGGCGATCGTGTTCTCCGGGCCGAGATCGCGGCTCGCGAGCTCTCCTCTCGCGAGGTCCCAGAGAGCGATCGAGCCTCCCCGGACCGCGACGAGCGTCCGGCCGTCGGAGCAGATCGCCGCGGTGTTCGAGTGGCACCCAGCGAGCCGCGCGAGCTCCCTCCCGGTCGGGACCTCGAACAGGACCGTCCCTTCGCCGGAGGTCCACGTGCACGCAACCGCTCTCCCGTCGGGAGAGAACACGAGCTTGCCCAGCGCGCGGAAGCGCGTCGTCCCGAGCCGCGCGAGCGCCTGCTTCGGGAGAGGGTCTCCGAGCTCGTCTTTGTGCTCGCGGTGACGCTCGGGGACGTCGCCCGCCCTCGCGCTCGAGAGCGCCAGGAGGACGAGGAGCGAGCCCCCGAGCGCCGGCGTCCGCGAGGTCCCGCTCACGGGGCGCCTCCCTTGGAGTCCTTGATCTCCCGGAGCTCCAGCTTGACCGCGCCCGCGGCGTTCGTGCGCCGGATCACGAAGGGATAGCGCGGCGCCACCCAGGTCCGGCTCCCGTCGGCGGCCTCGCGGATCTGGCACTCGAACCTCCGGCCCGAGACCTCGAGCACTTCTCGCCCGACGAGCTTCCCGGAGCCCGGGTCCGGCCGCGAAGGTGCCTTCGCGATCCGGACCGTGCGGGGGACGCGCTGCGTCCCCGCGAAGAATTCGATCTCTCCGTCGCGGCGGGCTCCCACGACCTCCTCGAGCGTGCCGTCGCTGCTCGCGAACACGTAGCGCTCGCCCGCCCGGACGTCCTCGTAGCCGGTCGCGGGAGCGGGCGCCGGCGGCGCGTCCGCTCGCGCGAGCGCGGACGCCATGTCCCACACGAGCGCCGTGCAGTCCACGCTCCCCGAGGCGAGACGGTTCCCGTCGGGCGAGAACGCGAGGCACGAGACCGCGGAGGAGTGTCCCGAGAGGACGAGGACCCGCTTCTCGTCGGCGAGGTCGGAGACGCGCACGGCGCCGTCCTCGCGTCCCCAGGCCAGGAGCTTCCCGTCGGGTGAGAACGCGAGCGCGCTCACGCGAGCGCGAGCGTCCGGCCGCGCGAGGCGCCGGATGTCACCCGTCGCCGAGTCCTGGAGGAGGACGGACCCGCCCTCTCCCAGGTAAGCGACGACGATCGCATCGGAGGAGACGGCGACGGGACCGAGCTCGCGCTTCGAGAGGACGATCGCTCTCTGCGCGTCTCCCGTCACGACCGAGAACACGTTCACGCTCGACGCGACCACGGCCGCGAGGGCCTCGCCTCCTTTCACGAACGCGAGGTCGATCTTCTCGGAGCGCGCGTCCAGGTGTTCGAGCTCGCGGAGCTGCCGCGCGCTCCCGGGGTCGAAGAGCCGGATCGAGTCGCCGCCGTGCTCGCGCCTCGCCGCGAGGAGGCTCGCGTTGGGCGAGGCCGCGACGGCCGCCTCGCCGCCGCTCATGCTCGCGTCGAAGCCGCGGAAGCTCCGGATCTCCTTCCCGGTCGCCGCGTCGAGCACGAGGCCGCCCTCCGCGCTCGCGAGGACGGACTTCCCGTCGGGAGAGAAGCCGAGCGCCCGTGGCTGCGGGGCGACCTTCTTCGTCCAGAGCGGCTTTCCCGAGCACGCCTCCCAGAGCCGGAGCGTCCGGTCGCCGCTCGCGGAGAGCACGAGCGCGCCGTCACGGGAGAAGACGAGAGAGCACACCTCGCCCGAGTGCCCCTCGGGCTCGCGCGGCTCTCCCGTCGCGAGGTCGACGACGCGCACGCCGGCCGCGCTGGCCGTGAACAGGAAGCTCCCGTCGGGGGAGACGGCGAAGGAGCGGGACCCGTCCACCTCGAGCGGCTTTCCCGGCTCGCCCGACGCGGTCTCCCAGGACACCAGGGCGTTCGCGACCCAGCCCAGGAGCCTCCCGTCGGGAGCGAACGCGACCGAGAAGACCTCGCTCCTGCACCGCGCGTCGAGCGCGCGCACGAGCGCGCCCGTCTCGACGTTCCAGAGCCTCGCGCCGTCGGCCGCGGAAGCGAGGGTCTTGCCGTCGCCCGAGAACGCGAGACCTCGGATTTGCCGGGCGTGCCCTCGGAGGCAAAGGACCGTGCTCCCGGTCGCGGTCGAGCGGAGCCGGATCGAGCCCTCCTCGCCTCCCGTAGCGAGGAGCTTGCCGTCGGGAGAGAACGCGAGGGCGCTCACGCGGCGCTCGTGGCCCAGGAGCTGCATGAGCTCGCGGCCCGTCCTCGCCTCGCGGAGCCTCACCGTGTCGGACGCGACCGCGACGAGCTTCCCGTCGGGAGAGAACGCGATCGTGCTCCCGGTCGGCTGATCCCTGTAGAGCAGGGCCCCGCTCCCGACCTCCCAGGCGTTCGCGCCGTCCGTGACGATCGTCCCGTCGGGCGAGACCGCGACGGCCGAGGGCCGACACGCGACCCGCAGGAGCTCCTTCCAGGTCCCCGTCTCGAAGACCGCGATCGAGTCGTGGCTCGCGGCCGCAAGAGCTCGTCCGTCCCGTGAGAGCGCGATGTCCTCGACGGTTCCCGGGAGCCGGAGCCTCGGACTGCCGAGGCGCGCGAGGGCGCTCTCGGGAAGGTCGTCGCCCGCTCTCGCCTCTCCCGTCGAGAGGAGCACGAGCGCGAGGGCGAGCGGGACGACGCGCACGGTCACTCCTTCCCCACGCGGAAGACGAGCTCCCGCCTCTCTCCCGCCAGAACGTGCACGGCAACGGGAGCGGCCGTCGCGCATCGCGCGCCGTTCTTCGCCGCCACGACGAGGAGCGACTCGGGCCTCGCCTCGAGGAGGTAATCTCCCGGTAGGACGTCGGCGAAGGAGAAACGGCCGTCTCCGTCGGTGACCGCGGGCTCGTCGCAAGGTGAATCCGCGGACGAGAGCCTGAGGGTGACGGACGCGCACGGCTTCCCCGCCGGGTCGAGCACTCTCCCCGCGACGGACGCGGCGGGCGCGAGGGCGAGGCGCACGCGCGTCCTCTTGCCCGCGGCGCACTCGAGCGCGGCGGAGCCCGCGAGACGCCGCCCGTCGCTCGCGCGCGCCCACGCCGCGACGACGTATCGCCCCGCCGGCAAGCCGCGCGCGTCGAACGAGCGCCAGTTGCCCGGCCGGAGCGCGAGGCGCCCGCTTCCTCTCGCCACGACGATGCGCTCGTCCCCGTCGCTCGAGGCGCCGCGCGGCAAGAC
>JACQDU010000120.1 GCA_016200955.1 bacterium | reverse complement strand
GTAGTTCTGCGAGATCTGGTAGTTCTTGGGCAGGTCGGGGTAGTAGTAGTTCTTCCTGTCGAACTCGGCCTCGGCTGCGATCGTGCACTCGAACGCGAGCGCGACCTCGAGCACCTTCCTGAAAGCGGCCTCGTTCACGACCGGCAAGGCTCCCGGGAGCCCGAGGCAGACCGGGCACGTGCGCGAGTTCGGCGCTCCGCCGAACGCGTTCTCGCAGGAGCAGAAGAGCTTCGTCCTCGTGTTGAGCTGCGAGTGGACCTCGAGGCCGACCACCAGCTCGTACTTATCGAGGAGCGCGTTCGTGCTCATGAGATCACCTCGGGCCACCGGCTCTCGGCCCTGTTCGTGAGCTCGAAGCTCCTCCCGATCCCGAGGAGCTTCCCGTCGTCCCACGGCCGTCCTATGAGCTGGAGCCCGATCGGCAAGCCCGTGCTCGTGAACCCGCACGGGACCGAGATCGCGGGCACGCCCGAGACGTTCACGGACACGGTAAAGATGTCGCACGCATACATCGTGAGAGGATCCGAGGTCTTCTCGCCGATCTTGAACGCGGCTTGCGGCGAGGTCGGCCCGACGAGAGCGTCCTGCCCCTTCATGGCTTCCAGGAAGTCGTCCCGGATGAGCGTCCTCACGCGCTGCGCCTTCATGTAGTAAGCGTCGTAGTGCCCGGCGGAGAGGACGAACGTCCCGAGGAGGATCCGGCGCTGGACCTCCTTCCCGAACCCCTCGCTCCGGGAGCGCGAGTAGAGCGTCTCGAGCGACTCCGCGCGCTTCGTGCGGTGGCCGTAGTGGACGCCGTCGTAGCGGGCAAGGTTCGAGCTCGCCTCGGCCGTCGCGACGAGGTAGTAAGTCGGGATCGCGGCGTCCGCGAGCTTGAGCCGGACCTCGCTCACCTTGGCTCCGAGGCCCTCGAGGCGCTTGAGCGCGGCGGAGATCCCCGCCTTGACCTCGGGGTCGTTCGTGAGCTCGACGTATTCTCGCGGGAAGCCGAGCTTGAGCCCCGCGAGCGGGAGCCCATCCCGCCCGAGCTGCCGCCGGGGACGCGCGTCGTGTCCCACGGGTTCCTCGTCGGGAAGAAGGCCGAGTTCTCGGTCGAGCTGCCCATGGCGAACTCGTCCAGGTTCGTCTTCCCGACCGCGACCGCTCCGGCGGAGCGCAGGCGCTCGACGACGGCCGCGTCGTAAGGAGGCCTGTAGCCCTCGAGGATCCGCGAGGCCGCCGTCGTCGGGAAGCCGCGCGTGCAGAGGTTGTCCTTGAGAGCGACCGGCACTCCCGCGAGAGGGCCCGGGTCCTCGCCCCTCGCGACCTTGGCGTCCACCGCCCTCGCCTGCTCGCGCCCGTCCTTCTCCATGAGAGCGAGGAAGGCCTTGACCTTGGGATCGACGGCGCTCGCCCGGGCGAAGTGCGCCTCGAGGACCTCCTGCGCCGTGATCTCCTTCGCGCGCACTCGCCGCGCGATCTCGTGAGCGCTCTCCCAGTGAAGCGGTGTGGTCATGTGAGCTTCCTGATCCTGTGTATGGGTCGGTGGGGACGGGCGTCCTCGCCCGTCCATCAATCCAGGATCGCCGGAACCCGGAACCCGAGAGTGCCCTTGTCGGGAGCGTTCCCGAGGGCTTCCTCGACCGCGAGAGAAGGCCTCGGCTCGTCTCTCCTCAGGACGGCTTCACCCGTTCCCTCGCCGCCGTGGACGCGGGGCGAGATGTCCTTCCTGTCGTGAGCATCGAGCTTCGCGACGAGCTCGAGCATGTTCTTCATGTGAGCCGTCATGGCCTCGAGCGCGTCGGGCGAGAGCTCGAGCCTCGAGAGCTCCGCCACGTGCAGGACCGTCTCACGGTCGATCGTCGGCATGTTTCTCACCATTTGCGGGGGATGCCCCCCGCATTCCCCCTAGACCCCGGCCCTTGCTCGAGAGCGTGCGAGCGCTCTCTCCGCCTCTGTGCACATGGAGCCTCGAACCCTCCGACTCGGCATGAACCGGGTCGTTCGGTCTTCCGAGGGCCCGGGTCGCTGCCCGGGCATCTCTTGTTCCAGGTGGTTCCCCGACTAGGGCTTCTTGCCCTGCTGCGGAGGAGCCTTCCGCGATCTTCGCGCGGCGGACGTGGCCGTCGAACTCGACGCGGACCTTCTGGACGTTCACCTCGAAGCGGCGTCGCGAGACCCCGGTCTTCTTCACGCCGACTCCGCCCAAGTATTTCGCCATTCCACGACGGGCGCGCGTGTTGCCGAAGGCCGTGAGCTTGCCGCAGATCTCGCAGGTCTTGCTCATGTTCTTGCTCCCGAAACGAGCGGCGCATTGTAGCGGCGGGAGCCCCGAGTGCAAGAGTTTCAGAGAGGAAGCCCCGCCTCGAGCGCGAGCCAGCTCGCGATCAGCTCGCCCGTGACGACGAAGACGGTCGCGCCGTAGAGGATCCCCGTCGCGCTCTGGGTGGACTTGATCGTGACCGTCCCTCGCGCGAGGAGGCAGAGGACGAGCGCTCCGAGGAGGCCGAACAGCGCTCGTGGCAGGAGGAGGGCGGCTTCTTCCAGGAAGACGGACCTCCCCGGCTTCGCCTCGACGTTCCACGCGAGCGAGACGACGAGCGCCGCGATCGCGATCCTCGCGATCACCGAGACGAGGTAGCCGTTCGTGAGCTTCCGCAACGGGTCGATCGAGAGCCTCGGGATCACGAGGTAGAAGTGCCCGAGGATCATCGCCAGGAGCACGCTCCCCGTGAGCGCGGCGCCGCACGCCATGCTCGCGAGGAGAAGCGCCGAGCGCCCGAGCGTGCTCGATGCGAGCGCCGCGCCCTGCGGCGCCGCTCCCATGGCTTCGGCGCCGAGAGCAAGAAGAGCCGCGAGAGCGGCGGCGCCGAGCCACCACCTCGCCCGGTCGAAGCCCGTTCCTCGGAGAACGCGCAGCGCGACGAGCCCGAGCCCGAGCGAGAGCCCCGCTCCTCCGAGAGCGACCGCGCGCTCCGTCCCCGCGAGGCCTCCTCCGAGCGCGCGCGCTCCCTGGCCGAGGACGAGCGCCGCGAGAGCGATCGCCACGCTCACCTCGAAGAAGCGGCGGCCGCCTTCCTTGACCGAGACCGCTGGAAGGAACGCGAGGACGCCGCACGCGGCCTCCTCGAAGAAGACACAGAACACGTCGGCGACCGGCATGTGCGGGAAGCTAAGGCCCCGGCCTCGCGTTGGCAAGCGAGCGCCGCTGAATGCTCACTTGGGAGGAGGAGCCTTCTTCTCCGCGCCGCCGCTCGAGCCGAAGTCGATGAGCTGGCAGCTCGACTGGAACTGCGTGCCCCCCGAGTTGGACACCACCTCGCATCGCACGAGCCCCGTAGTCGGCACCTCGCGCGAATCCAGACCATCGAGACGTAGATCGTGCCGTTCTGCGAGCCCTCGGAGCGCATCTTCTTGCACTGGATCTTCCGCCCGGCGCCACCTCGGGCTCGTCGCCGTTCTTCTCGCTCTCCCGCTCCTTGCAGGAAGGACACGACGCGAGGTGAGAGAGGGCCCGCGCGGTCGCGCCCTCACTCGAGCGAGCCCGCGTCGAGCCCATCCCAGACCTCGGGCGGAGGACAGCTCCCTTCTCCGGCTCGCGTCCGCTCCCCTGCGCTCACGGCGTGAGTATGTCCGGCGCTTGGCGATTCGACGAGGGACGAGCCATCGTGGCGGCGTGAAGATCGGGGAGTACGAGCTCCTGGGTGAGATCGGGCGCGGCGGCATGGGCGCGGTCCTGCGCGCCCGCTCGAGCGAGGGGCGGATCGTCGCGATCAAGCTCCTCGCGCGCCCGACCGCGGCGTCCGCCGAGCGGTTCGAGCGCGAGCGCCGTCTCCTCTCGCTGCTCGGGGAGGCCCAGGGCTTCGTGCCTCTCCTCGACGCCGGGGAGTCGCCCAGGGGGCCCTACATCGTCATGCCTCTCCTCGAGGGAGGCACGCTCCGCCACCGGCTCGCGCGAGGACCGCTCGCGGTCGCCTTCACGATCGAGCTCGCTCTCGCCCTCGCGAAGGCGATCGCCCACGCGCACGAGCGCGGCATCGTCCACCGCGACCTGAAGCCCGAGAACATCCTCTTCCGGGGAGCGACCGAGCCTCTCATCGCCGACCTCGGGCTCGCGAAGCACTTCCAGAGAGACGCCGACGGCGCGAGCCAGAGCGTCCAGCTCACGGAGCACGACGGGATGCTCGGGACCGCGGGTTACATCGCCCCCGAGCTGCTCACCCACGGGAGGAACGCCGGCCCTCCCGCCGACGTCTTCGCGCTCGGAGCGATCATCTACGAGTGCCTCGCGGGCCGGCCATTGTTCGTCGCGCCGACGCTGGTCGAGCTCCTCGTGGAGATCGGCCGGTGCCAGGTCCCGCCGCTCGCGCTCGCGCGGCCGGAGACGCCGCCCTGGCTCGCGGGCATCGTCGAGCGCGCCCTCGCCGCGGACGCGAGGAAGCGCTTCCCCGACGGCTCGGCGCTCGCCGCGGCGCTCGCGTCTCACGCGGCTCCGCCGCGAGCGAGCAGCCTCGGGAGGGTCGCGGCCGCCCTCGCGTGCGCCGCGGTCCTTCTCGGAGCGGGCGTCTTCCTGGGCGCGCGCTTCGCCTCGCAAGAGACGGAGAAGCCCGGCGCCTCCGAAAGCCCCGCGGTCGGCGCGAAGCGCCTCGCCGAGCGGGCGTGGTCCTCGGTCGCGACGGATCCGGGAGCGGCGATCGCCATCGCGAGCTCCGCGCTCTCGCTCGACGACCGCTCGGGCCTCGCCTACCTCGCGCGAGGCGCGGCTCGCCGCGCGAGGGGCGAGCGAGACGGGGCCCGCGCCGACCTCGACCAGGCCGTCGAGCTCTCTCCCGGGAACGCCCACGCCTGGCTCGAGAGAGGCGTGCTGCGCGCCGAGAAGGGGAGCCAGGACGGCGCGCTCGCGGACCTCTCGCGCGCGATCGAGCTCGACCCGCGCCTCGCCCGGGCGTGGCTCGAGCGCGCGAGGGTCCGCTCGTCCCGCGACGACCGCGAGGGCGAGGCGGCCGACCTCTCCCGGGCGATCGAGCTCGGTGCTCCCGGAACGACGCCGCACCTCCTCCGCTCGCGCGCGCGGAAGGCGCTCGGGCAGGTCGACGCGGCCCTGGCCGACGCGGACGCGACGATCCGGATCGATCCGCGCTGCGCGGAAGCGCACGTGCTCCGCGGGACCCTGTGCGCGCGCAAGGGCGACAGCGCCGCGGCGCTCTCCTGTTACGACCGTGCCATCGAGAACGACCCGAGCTGCGCCGAGGCATGGGCGCGCCGCGCCTTCGACCGGCTCCAGGCGCGGGACACCGCCCAGGGAGGGGCGGACGCGGACCGCGCGTGCGCGCTCGACCCGCGGAACCCGCTTGCCCTCGTCGCGCGCGCCGCCTTGCGGAGGCAGAAGGGCGACTCGGTGGGAGCTCTCGCGGACCTCGACCTCGCGCTCGAGGCGGACCGCCGCTGCACCGAGGCGCTCAGGATGCGAGCCGCGTTGAGGATCGTGCGAGACGACAGGAACGGGGCGATCGCCGACTCCGACCACGCGATCGCCATCGATCCCCACGACGCCCAGAACTGGGCCGGGAGAGGGCTCATGCGCACCGTCACGTACGACCTGGACGGCGCGTTCTCGGACTACTCGAGGGCGCTTGCCCTGGACCCGCGGTGCGTGCCCGCGCTCTACGGGTTCGCGACGATCCTCGACGAGAGGGGACAGGCCGAGAAGGCGCTCCCGCTCTACGAGCGTTTCCTCGAGAACGCGCCGGCCGACTTCCCCACCGTGGCGAAGGTCCGGGCCAGGGTCGCCGCGATCAAGGCCCGCCGCTGACTCGCCCGGCGGCCGGCGAGCCGCCATCCTGCTCGCGTGAAGATCGGCCGCTACGAGGTCCTGAGAGAGATCGGGAGAGGAGGCATGGGCCTCGTCCTCGAGGGCCGCTCGCCCGAGGGGAAGCGCGTGGCGATCAAGGTGCTCCAGAAGACCGACAAGAAGACCGCGCTCCAGCGCTTCGAGAGGGAGCGGCGGCTCCTCGCGTCTCTGCGCGAACGCGACGGGTTCGTGCCCCTCCTCGACTACGGCAACGACGCGCCGGCGCTCCCCGCGTCGGGGATCGCCGCGTCGGGTTCGACCTCGCGCGGGCACGCGAGCCTCCCTTACCTCGTCATGCCGTTCC
>JACQDU010000209.1 GCA_016200955.1 bacterium | reverse complement strand
CGTCCCGGAGAGCGCGGAGGGCGCGCGGAGACCACGACGGCGAGGGAGGGCGCCGGCGCCGCCCGGTCCAGGCGCAGGCGGCGCCGAGGCCGGCGCTCCAGGGGCTACCCGTCGACCGCTTCGTTAACAGGGAGCTTTCGTGGCTCGCGTTCAACGCGCGCGTCCTCGACGAGGCGCTCGACCCGACCGTTCCTCTCCTCGAGAGGCTCAAGTTCCTCGCGATCGTGAGCTCGAACCTGGACGAGTTCTTCATGGTCCGGATCGCGGGCGTGAAGCGCATGATCGACGCGGGGATCGACGCTCCGTTCACGGACGGCCTGACGGCGCGAGAGACGTTCCGAGCGTGCGCGAAGCGGTGCCAGGAGATCGTCGTCCGCCAGCACAAGGCATTCCTCGACGACCTCCAGCCGAGGCTCGAGAGAGAAGGCGTGCGCGTCCTCTCGCCCGAGCGGCTCGACGAGGCCCAGAGGACCTTCCTCCGGGAGTATTTCAGGAAGACGATCCTCCCCGTGGTGACGCCGCTCGCGATCGACCCGGGGCATCCCTTCCCTTACCTCGCGAACCGGACGATCTGCCTCGCCGTCACGCTCTCTCCGGCGAAGCAGGAGCCCGCGCCGGCGCCGGTGGGCGAGGGGCAGCCGCGGCCCGCGACCGAGAGCCCGACGGCCTTCGTGCACATTCCCTCGAGCGTGCTCCCGAGGTTCGTGAGGCTCCCCTCGCCCGAGGGTCGCTACGACTTCGTCGCGCTCGAGGACGCGATCCGGGCTCACATAGAGCAGCTCTTCCACGGCTACGACGTGAAGGCCTGCTCGACGATCCGGGTCACGCGCGACTGGGACCTCGTGATCGACGAGGAGTCCGCGGGAGACCTCCTGAAGTCGATCGAGGAAGGGATCCGCGCGCGCCGCGAGGGAGCGGCCGTCCGCCTCCAGTACGAGGAGACCCTCCCGCCGTCCACGCTCGAGCTCCTCGTCCGCGAGCTCGAGCTCGAGCCCGAGGACCTCTACCCGACGAGGGGCAGCGTCGCCTTCTCGGACCTCCTCCAGATCTACGGGACGTGCGATCTCCCGCAGATCAAGGACGCCCCGATCGTCCCCCAGCGCGTCCCGGCCTTCGAGCGCGGCGGGTCCACGTTCGAGGCGCTGCGCAAGGGAGACGTCCTCGTCCACCACCCCTTCCAGAGCTTCGACTACGTCGTCCGTTTCGTGAGAGAAGCGGCCGAGGACCCGAACGTCCTCGCCATCAAGATGACCCTCTACCGGACCGGAGGCGGAGCCTCGCCGATCGTCGAGGCCCTCGGACGCGCCGCGAGGAACGGGAAGCAGGTCGCCGTCCTCATGGAGCTCAAGGCCCGCTTCGACGAGCAGACGAACATAGACGGCGCCCGCCGCCTCGAGCAGGCCGGAGCTCACGTGATCTACGGGCTCGTGGGCCTGAAGACTCACTGCAAGGCCTGCCTCGTCGTGAGGCGAGAAGACGACCGGATCAAGCGCTACGTCCACCTCTCGACCGGGAACTACAACGCGAGGACGGCCTGGGTCTACGCGGACTACGGCGTCTTCTCCGCGCGCGAGGAGCTCTGCGAGGACGTGACGCAGCTCTTCAACGTCGTCACCGGTTACTGCAAGCCTCCCCTCTTCCACCACCTGACCATGGCTCCCTACGGCCTCCGCCAGAAGTTCCTCGACCTCATCCGCCGCGAGAGGGCGAACGCCGCCGCGGGCCACGAAGCCCGGATCGTGGCCCAGATGAACGCGATCGTGGACCCCGAGGTGATCGACGAGCTCTACCTCGCGGGCAAGGCGGGGACGAAGATCGACCTCATCGTCCGCGGGATCTGCTGCCTGCGAGCCCACGTCCCCGGCCTCTCCGAGAACATCCGCGTGATCCAGATCGTGGATCGCTTCCTCGAGCACGCCCGCTCGCTCTACCTCTGGAACGACGGGAAGCCGGAGATCTACCTCTCGAGCGCCGACTGGATGCCCCGGAACCTCGACCGGCGGATCGAGCTCCTCTTCCCCGTCCTCGACCCCGCCCTCCAGGCCCAGGTCCACGAGGCCCTCGAGGTCCAGCTCCGGGACGAGGTCAAGTCGAGGGAGCTCGGCCCCGACGGCCGGAGCGTCCGCCCTCCGCCTTCCGCGAATCCGATCCGCTCCCAGCTCAAGCTCTACGAGATCGCCTGCCGGATCGCTGCGAGCCCTCAGAGCTCCGAGGGAGCCGTCCTGAAGTAGCGCCCCGGCGTGACCCCGAAGACGCGCCGGAAAGCGGAGACGAAGGCGCTCAGGCTGTCGTAGCCGGCATCGAGCGCGACTCCCGTGACCTTCGCTCCCGCGGCGAGGGAGCGGAGCGCCTCCACGAAGCGGAGCTGCCGTCTCCACCGGCTGAAGCTCATGCCCGTCTCGGCCTGGAAGAGCCGCTCGAGCGTCCGCTTGCTCGCTCCCGTCCCTCGAGCGAGCTCGGCGAGCGTCCGGCGGTCGCTCGGATCGTCGTGTACGATCCGGGAGAGCCTCTGCGCCCTCGGATCCCTGGGCTCGGGCAGGTGAAGGGCCGCATCCTCGATCGTCCCGAGCTGGTCCAGGATCACTCCGAGCAAGCGCACGTGAGCCCGGACGCGCCGGTCGAGCGTCCCGATCTCGACCGCATGGAGGATCAGCTCCCGGAGGAGCGGAGGGACGTTGAGAGCGAGGCACCGCACGGGCAGCGAGCGCGAGACCGCCGGCCTCACGTAAAGGGTGCGCATTGCCACGCGCCCCGATATCTCGATCCAGTGCTCGACGTCCGCCGGCACCCAGACTCCCCTGTGAGCGGGGACGACCCACGCTCCCTCGGGCGTGTGGACCGTCATGACTCCCGTCGTCGCGTGAACGAGCTGGTGCCACCCGTGCGAGTGCGGCGGGATCCTGTGCCCGCTCGCGAACTCGTGGGAGAGCGTGCGGACCTGCTCCCATGCCCGCGGCGGGACGAACCCGGGGACGCCCTGACGCATCCTCGACATGGATCGTCATTCTAGGGGGCGGGGGCGACGAAAGTCGCCCCACGCAGCGCAAACACGGCG
>JACQDU010000208.1 GCA_016200955.1 bacterium | reverse complement strand
CACCACCAGGCCCTCGCGTCCTTGGGGTCGAGCTCGGTGGCTCTCTGGAAGTCGGCGATCGCTCGCACGTGATCGCCGCGGTCGTCGAACAACCACCCGCGGTTCACGTGAGCGTCCGCGAGGTCGGGGTCGAGCTCGAGCGCTCGCTCCGCGTCGGCGAGCGCGGCCGCGGCGTCCGCGATCAGTCCCGTGGCGTCCTTCCGCTGGCTCCGCGCGAAGGAGCGGCGGGACCAGAGGAGCGCGTTCCGGGGCTCGAGCTCGAGCGCCTTCGTGAGGTCGGCGATCGCTCCGTCCGCGTGGCTCCCGTCCGCGAGGGGCCCTTCCTCGCCTCGAGCGCTCGTGCGAGCTCTCCCGCGTCCCGGAAGCGGTCCTTCGGGTCCCGCGCGAGGCAGCGCTCGACCGTGCGAGCGAGCCAGCGCGGGACGCTGGCCTTCTCGTCGATCGGCTCGAACGACGAGTCCTGGACGCGGATCATGACCTCGATCGCCGTCGCCCCCGTGAAGAGCGGAGCGCCCGCGAGACACTCGTAGAGGAGGGCTCCGAGAGAGAAGACATCGGCCTGCGGACCGACGCTCTTGGAGTCGTGCATCTGCTCGGGCGCCATGTAGCCCGCGGTCCCGCGGAGCTCGCCCGTGCGAGAGAGAGAGAGGCTGACGCCCGAGCTCGCGCCGTCCTGGGAGAAGTGCTTCGCGAGCCCGAGGTCCGCCACGAGCGGCTTCCCGCGACCGTCGCGGGCCAGGAAGAGGACGTTCTCGGGCTTCAGGTCGCGGTGGACGATCCCTCGCGCGTGCGCGTGCGCGAGCGCGCGAGCGAGCGCGAGCACGAGAGCGACGCTCTCCTCGACTCCGAGCGCTCCTCGCCGGAGCTTGTCGCGCAGCGTCCCGCCCTCGAGGAGAGGCATGGCGAAGTAAGGCCCGTGCGGCGAGTCGCCGGACGCGAGGAGCGGGACGAAGCCCTCGCGCTCGCCGAGGCTCGCGACCATCCGCGTCTCGCGCTCGAAGCGCGCGTAGGCATCGGGCCCGATCCGTCGGAGGAGCTTGATCGCGACCGCTCTCCCGTCGGGCGCTCGCGCGCGGAGGACGACCCCCGCGGCCCCGCGGCCGAGCTCGCCCAGCGTCTCGAACTCCCCGATCCTCACAGGGAGAAGATGCCAGGGCCGTGCTCGCGAGCCAAGCGCGCGCTCATGGGTTGCGGAGGCGCCGGAGCGCGTCGTCGAACAATTTCCATTGCGGATCGGTCTCGGGGACGAGCGAGCGCGCTCGCTCCATGTCGGAGATCCCGCCCTCGCGGTCTCCGGCGCCGAGGCGAGCCATGGCGCGCGCGGACCATGCCTCGGCGGCGCGGGGGCGGAGCTCGATGGACTTCGTGCAGTCTTCGACCGCTCGTGCGAAGTCTCCCTGCTTGTAGAGGATCCCGCCGCGGCTGTACCAGATGTACCCGTTCTTGGGCTCGAGCTCGACCGCCTTCGTGTAGTCGGCGTATGCGCCGTCGAGGTCGTCCTTCCTCTCGCGCGCGATGGCGCGCGTCGCCCACGCTCCCGAGAGACGCGGGTCGAGCTCGATCGCGCGCGTCGCGTCCTCGATGGCGCCGGCGTCGTCGTGCTTCTTCATGCGAGCGGCGGCGCGGTGCGCCCAGCCGCCGGCGAGCTTCGGATCGAGCGCGATCGCGCGGTCGGCATCGGAGAGCTGTCCGTCCACGTCCAGCTTGATCGCTCTCGCGTGAGCGCGATAGGACCATGCGAGCGCGATGCGACCGTCGAGCTCGATCGCCCGCGTGCAGTCGGCGATCGCTCCGTCGACGTCGTTCGTGTCGAGGCGGACGCCGGCGCGCTCGACGAAGGCGCGTGCCGTCCTGGGCTCGCTCGCCTTCTTCTCCTCCGGGGGAAGCTTCGGGCGAGCGTCGACCTTCGCCGGCGTCGCCGCATTCGAGACCGGCGTGCCCGACGCGGGCTCGTCGTCTTTCTCGGAGACGACGAGGAAGATACCGAGAGAAAGGCCGGCAATG
Organism: bacterium; assembly: GCA_016200955.1. Classification (GTDB taxonomy): domain Bacteria; phylum Planctomycetota; class J058; order J058; family JACQDU01; genus JACQDU01. The sequence goes on along the minus strand of JACQDU010000208.1, from coordinate 1,870 downwards.
AGGAGGATCGCCGCCACGACGAGAGCTCTCGCGCGACCGGCGCTCGCGCGCGATTCGAGGGCGCGCGCGAAGCCCGCGGCCTCCGGGAAGCGGTCCCGCGGGTCCTTGGCGAGAGCTCGCGCGAGCACGCGCTCGAGCCACGGAGGGGCGTCGGGGCGGACGCTGGAGATCGGCTCGAAGCGGCAAGCCTCGACCTTCGCGATGACCTCGATCGTCGTGTCTCCCGAGAAGAGAGGAGCTCCCGTCAGGCACTCGGCCATGATCGCTCCCAGCGCGAAGACGTCCACGGGAGGTCCCGCGCGCTTGGCGTCGGACATCTGCTCGGGCGCCATGTAGCCCGCGGTCCCGCGGAAGTCGCCGGTCTTCGAGAGGCCGAGGCTCGTCCCGGCGCCGGGAGCGTCTTCCGCGAAGTGCTTCGCGAGCCCGAGGTCCGCGACGAGCGGCACGCCTTCTCCCGTGAACAGGACGTTCTCCGGCTTCAGGTCGCGGTGGACGATCCCTCGCTCGTGCGCGCGAGCGAGCGCCCGGGAGAGAGAGAGACCGAGCGCGACGGCCTCTTCGACCGCGAGCGGCCCGCGCCGGAGCCGATCGCGCAGCGTCCCTCCCGCGAGGAGAGGCATGACGAGGTAAGGCCCCTCCTTCGACTCGCCCGCGTCGAGGAGAGGCACGAACCCCTCGCGCTCGCCGAGCGTCGCGAGGAGCCTCCGCTCACGCTCGAAGCGCGCGAGCGACTCCGGGCCCGTGCGCCTGAGGAGCTTGACCGCGACGACGCGCCCATCGGGCGAGCGCGCCCTCGAGACGATGCCCGCGCTGCCCCGGCCGAGCTCGGCGATCGTCTCGTAGGGGCCTATCTTCACGACGGGAAAGATGCTCGAGCCCGGCCGCGCGCGCCAAGCCCGGCGCGCTCAGGACCGCCGCCGGAGCCGCGCGAGGACGCTCTCGATCATCGGCCTCTCCTTGGCGTCGGCGGGCATGAGCTCGTATCCGTGCTCGAGGTCGGCGAGCGCGCCGACTCGGTCGCCGAGCTTCTCCCGCGCGAGGGCGCGACCGACCCAGGGCTCGGGACGGGTCGGGTCGAGCTCGAGCGCCCTCCGGTTGTCGTCGGCGGAGGCCGCGTAGTCTCCTTGGAGGAAGTCGATGTCGCCGCGGCGCGACCAGGCGTCCGCGTTCCGCGGGTCGAGCTCGATCTCGCGGTTGGCGTCCGCGAGCGCCGCCGCGGTCTCGCCCATCTGCAGGAAGACGAGGCAGCGCGTGCCGTAGGGTCCCGGGAGCCGAGGATCGAGCTCGATCGCTCTCGCGGCGTCGGCGCGAGCGAGGTCGAGCTCTCCCCGCAGGTAGTGCGCGGAGGCGCGGTTGGCCCAGGCTCCCGAGAGCCGGGCATCGAGCTGGATCGCGCGATCCGCGTCGGCGAGGGCGCCGAGCGCGTCTCCCTTGAAGACCTTCGCGTTCGCGCGGAAGGACCACGGGAGCGCGTTCTCGGGCTCGAGGTCGATCGCGCGCGTGCAGTCCGCGATCGCGGCGTCGAGCCTGCGCTTCTCGAAGTGGAGGCCGGCTCGCTGGACGAAGCCGAAGGCCGTCGTCGGCTCGCTCGCGGGAGGTGCGAGCGACGAGACCGCCGCGGCGGGGGGCGTCGAGGCCGTCGACGGAGGCGTCCGCTCCTCGTCGCGCCGCTCCTCGAAGAAGAGGACGAACGCGGCCGCCGCGGCGGCGACGAGCACGATCGGGACGAGGACGAGCGCTCTCTTGCCGCCCGCGCGCTCGCGTTTCTCGAGACAGGAGGCGAGCTGGGCTCCGTTCGCCGGGCGGGCCCCGGGGTCCTTCGAGAGAGCGCGCTCGACGACCCTCGCGAGCCACGCGGGCGTCTCGGGCC
>JACQDU010000207.1 GCA_016200955.1 bacterium | reverse complement strand
TGGGCGTTTGGTTCGGGCGGAAGCCGAGCCGGTGATTTTCACCGCGGCTCGCTACCGCCCGCCTGGGATCCGGGCGAGAAAAAGAGAATCCACCACGGAGACACGGAGGCACGGAGAGGGATAATCGCGAGTCTCTCGTTCCGGGAGGCTGAATGGTCCGAGCGTGCGCGGCGCGGTGGGGCTTGGTTCTCGCAGGAAGCATGCTTCTCCTCACGCCCGCGAGGAGTGCAAGCGCGGACGACCGGGCGGCGGCGCTCCGCTCGAGGCTCGAGGCGGCGCGCGCGTCGCTCGTGACGGTCGAGCTCACGTCGCGAGTGACGCTCGAGCGCTTCCCGGGAGTGGGCGAGGGCGGGCGCCGCGTCGTGCGCACCGAGACGACCGGGGTCGTCGCGACGGCCGACGGGCTCGTCGTCCTCGCAGCGGCGCGCGTGGATCCGTCCGCGGCGGCGTTCGCTCTCCTGGGATCGAAGGCGAAGCCCGAGGTCGAGCGCGTCCTCGTCATCGGCTCCGATGGAAAAGCGCGCGAGGCCGCGTGGGTCGGGCGAGACGAGGAGCGCGGGCTCGCTTACGTGCGCGTCGCCGCCTCGGGGCGAGCGGGGCTCGCTCCTCTCGCGATTCCCGACGCCGTGCCGGTGCCCGCCGTGGGAGACGAGCTGGCCGTCGTCTCGCTCGCGGGAAAGACGCTCGGGCGCGTGCCGCGCGTGGACGTGACGCGCGTCGCGTTCTCCACCGAGAAGCCGCGCCGTCTCCTCGGCCTCACGCCCCAGGTCTCGCAGGCGCTCGGAGGGATCGTCTACTCCCTCGACGGAGGAGCGGTCCCGGCGGGGATCCTCGTCGGCCTCCCCGCGGGCCAGGAAGACGCGAAGGAAGCGACGCCGCGCGACATCCTGGCGCCCGACGCTCTCGCGACCGCGGGCGCCGGCTACGTGCTCACCGCGGCCGACCTGAAGGCCGGGATCGCGAAGCCTCCCTCGGAGACCAAGGCGACGGCCGCCTCCCGGCGCGTGCGCTCGTGGATCGGGATCAAGCCCGAGACGCTCACTCCCGAGATCGCCAAGGCCCGCGGCCTCGCGCTCGACGACGGCGTGCGCGTCGTGAAGGTGTGGAAAGGCACTCCGGCGGAGAAGGCCGGTCTCGCCGCGAACGACGTGATCACCCGCCTCGACGGCGAGCTCGTCTCGCTCGACCCCGGCGAGTCCTGGAGGAGCGTCGAGGACCTGGGAGTCGGCCAGAAGGTCAAGCTCACCGTGTTCCACGAAGGGAAAGGGAAGGAGCTCGACGTCGTCCTGGCCGAAGCCCCGCTCGCGCCCGAGGACGCCCAGCGGACGAAGCTCGCGGCGCTCTCCGGGGTCGTGCGCGAGCTCACGTTCTTCGACAAGGACGACCTCGGCCTGCCGGAAGCGGCGGCCGGAGCCGTCGTCGCCGACCTCGACCCCGACGGCGCCGCCGCGCGCGCCGGGCTCCGCGCGGGCGACGCGATCGTCCAGGTCGACGGGAAGGACTTCGCCGGCGCCGACGGCCTGAGAGAAGCTCTCGGCGACTCGGGCGAGCGCGCTCTCTCCGTCCGGCGCGGGAGCGAGACGCTCTCGCTCAAGCTCCGGCGGTAGGCCCGGGCTTCCGCGCGATCCAGATGTCTTGCATGAAGCCCGCCATCGGCGGGTCGGTCACGTGCTCGAGGAGCTCCCAGCCCTCGAGGAGGACTGCTCGCACGTAGCTCGGGTTGTGGTACGTCACGAAGCCGCGCTTTCCCTCCGGGACACCGTCTCTCGTGACGATTCCTCTCGCGTAGGTCTCCTTCTCCTTCTCGAGGAGCCTGTCCGTCGTGCGGTCGCCGTGAGTCGAGAGGAGGAGGACGCCTCCCGGGACGAGGACGCGCGCGAGCTCCTTGATCCAGAGGAGACCCGCTCTCTCGGAGAGGTGGGTGAAGACCGAGAAGTTGTAGAGGAAGTCGAACGAGCTCTCCGGGTACGGGAGAGGAGGATCGAGACCGTTCAGCTCGAAGCTCGCATCGCGGATCGCCTTCCGGCACCAGTCGATCGTCCTCGCGTTGTAGTCGCTCCCGGAAAGCGAAGGTTGCAGGCCGGGAAGGGCCGCCCGCATGTGCCGGAGGATGCGAGCGGGCCCGCAGCCCCACTCGAGCACCCTCGGGTCCTGTTTTCGACAGTGCGAGACGAGCTTGGAGGCGATGAACTTCGCGTCGACCGCTCCTCCCTCGAAGTAAGCCTTCCAGTCGCCTCGCCCGTAAGCGTCGTAGGCGAGGTCGTGCGGCGGAAAGACTTCCCCGGGTCTTTCTTCCTGGAACCGCCTGTTCGGCCCGCGGTCGAGGACGCGAAACCAGGACGAGCGCACGCCCTCCGCGAGCCAGAAGAGGCGCGCGCGCCGGAGGAAGGCCCCGAGGCGCTGTTTCGCGGGCATGACCTAGAAGATAGCGAGAGGAGCGCGCCCGGAGCCAGAAGCCCTCGCGCTCCCGACCGCCATCCTCTCCCGACAGGCGCAGCCTCGGGGCTGCACCAGCGGACCGGCGGCCGTCGCGCGCGGCAGAACTTACGCTGCGGCCCGCCGTTTTCTCCTGTCATGTCGGAGTCCGAGGGGAAAGCCGTCGCCGTCGGGTGCAGCCGGAGGTCCCATGCCCTTTCTTCCGCCGCCGCCGAGCCGGTCGAAGCCGCTGGTCGCCGCGGACGCCTTCTCGCCCGTGGACCTCGTGGGAGAGAGCGCCTCTCCCGGCACCGGGGGCGAGGCGCCCAAGGTCTCGAACACCGTCAAGGGCTTCGAATACCGGCGCTGGAAGATGATCCTCTACACGATCGGGACGATCTCCCAGATCGTGACCTTGCCTCTCTGGCCGTTCTTCCTCGCGAAACAGGCCAAGGACTGGTCGATCGCGCGGAATTACTTCGGGACGATGAGGTACTGCCTCAAGGCGATCTGGGACCACGTCGCTTACGGCTCGCTCGGGCGCATGATCAAGTACAACATCGCCCACGGCCCCGACTACGTGAAGAACCGGATCGCCCAGAGGCGCGGGGCCTGCACTCGCTGCGCGAAGTGCTGCCGCGCATTCAACTGCATCTTCCTGGGCCAGGACCAATCGAGCGGCGATTATTACTGCAAGGTCTTCGGCACGGCTTACTGGTACTACGGCACCTGCGGTCGCTATCCGATCGACCAGAGAGACATAGACGACCACGGCTGCCCCGGGTTCTCGTTCCTGAAGGGCGAGACTCCCAGGAAGAACGGCCCCGCCCCGACTCCCCGCTCGCTTCCGGTCGTCGGGAACAACTGACGACGGTTCTTTAGAAGACGGAAGCGACCACGGAGACACGGCGTAGTGTGTCATCGCTCCGCCGAAGCCACACCCCACCCGGAAACTCCTCCCGGTCGCGCATGACGAACTCCTCGTGAGCGAGGTCGCGCCGTTGCGCCGAGGACGAGGTGATGTGTACAAGCTGCAGGAGCTGCTCTCGGCTCTCGATCGAGACGACCTCGCGCTCGGCACGCTCCCCGAGAGCGGCAAGACCGCCGATCCCTCGGGCGGCGAGGACTCCGACCTCTTCATTCCCACCGCCCGTCTATCACGCGGCGGACGACCAGCCGCGACGCACGCCCATCTGTGGCGCGGCATGGGCGCATCACACGACGAGTCGCGTGGGACTCGCGCTCCTCGCGGAGAGCAAGAAGGCGAACAGGCCCGGATCCCCGACGGCGTGCCGGGAGTGCTTGCGCCTCGCCTTTCGCGATTCGGATGTGGAAGCCTCCGGCCGCGCAAAGACTCGGGCAGGAGGCGGAAGACGCGCGGCGCCGGGTCGCAGGCAACGCCATGCTCGTTGAGCCAAGGGCAACGCCCGGCCCCGATCGGTCACACCGCCGATCCCGCGGCGTGGCCCGTGGACCACGCGATCTGGAAGTTGTAGCCGCCGATCGGGCCGTCCACGTCGAGCACTTCTCCTATGAAGAAGATCCCGGGCACGAGCTTCGACTCGAGCGTGCGCGGGTCGATTGCATCCAGGGAGACGCCGCCGGCGGTGACCTCGGCCTTGTCGAAGCCGAGCGTCCCCGAGACTGCGAGCCGGAGGTCCTTGAGCGCGCGCACGAGAGACGTCCTCTCCTCGCGCCGAAGCTCGGCGAGCGAGCGCTCCTCCGGGACGCCCGCGCGGCGGAGGAGAGCGCGCGCGAGGTTCCGCGGGAGCTCGAGCGCATGGAGGCTCGTCGAGACCGTGCGCCTCGAGCGCTCGCGTGGAGCGAGATCTCCCTGGAGACGTTCGTGGGAGACGAGAGGGAGGAGGTCGAGCGCGACCTCGAAGGATCCGTCTTCTCTCCCGGTCTCCTCGCGGAGAGCGCCCGACGTGCGAGCGGTGAGCTCGCCCGAGAGGTCGAGCGCGGCGGGGCCCGAGAGGCCCTTGTGCGTGAAGAGGAGCTCGCCTCGCCTCTCGGCCAGGATCTTCTCCCCCGCGCGGGCGAGCCCCACGCGCGCGTCCACGAGCGAGATCCCCGAGCACTCCTCGAGCGGCTCTCTCAGGACGAGCGGGACGAGCGCGGGGCGAGGGACCGAGACCGTGTGCCCGAACGACCGCGCGATCGCGTAGCCGTCGCCCGTCGTCCCGACCTTGGGGTAGCTCGCGCCACCGGTCGCGACGACGACGCGCCCGGCCGCGAGAGCTTCGCCGCTCTCGAGGGCCACCGAGAATCCGTTCGCGGCTCTCTCGACGCGAGCCACGGGAGACTCGCAGCGGAGCTCGACCTTCTTCTCCCGCGCCGCGTCGAGCAGGGCGCGGAGGACGTCCGTCGCCCGGTCGCTCCTTGGAAAGACCTTCCCGTGAGGAGGCTCGACCTTCACGGGGACGCCGTGCTCCGTGAAGAAGTCGATCGCCCGAGCGGGAGTGAACGCGAGGAAAGACGGCCGGAGAAAGCGCGCGGCCTTCCTCGGGAAAGCTCTCAGCATCTCGTCGGCCGAGCCCTCGTGCGTGATGTTGCAGCGAGTCCCTCCCGACATGAGGACCTTCACGCCGGGCTTCCGGTTCTTCTCGAGGAGGAGCACTCTCCGCCCGCGCTCCGCCGCGCGGATCGCGCAGAGGAGGCCCGCGGCCCCGGCTCCCAGGATCGCGACCTCGGTCAAGAGGTGAGCCCGAGGATCTCCTTCGCGAACCTCGCGGCGGGGCGCGTGTTCACGAGGTCGTCCTTCGTCGCCCAGCCTCGGCGCGCCTCGCGGATCGCGTTCTCGGTGTAGTCGGGGAGCTCATCGACCCCGTGGGCGTCCGGGTTCGCCATGAGCTTCAAGCCGAGAGAGCGCGCGCGGCGCACGTGGACCCAGTCGGCGTCGAGGCGAGCGGGCTGGCCGTTGATCTCGATCGCCACGTCGTTCTTCTTCGCGGACTCGAAGACCTTCTCCCAGTCGAAGGCCGCGCCCTCTCGCCCGAGGATCTGGCGCGCGGTCGGGTGGCCGAAGACGGTCACGCACGGATGCTCGAGCGCGGAGAGGACGCGCTTCGTCATCTTGTCCTTCTCCATGGTGAACTGGGAGTGGATGCTCGCGATCACGAAGTCGAGCGACTCGAGCGTCTTCTGCTCCAGGTCCACGCCGCCGCCCGGGAGGATGTCGGCCTCGACTCCGTGGAAGATCCGGATCTTCTTCCCGACCTTCGAGCGGAGCCGCTCGATCGCCTCCGCCTGGCGCGCGATCCTCTCCTCGTCGAGGCCGTGGGCGTAGAAGGCGGCCTTCGAGTGGTCGCTGATCCCGACGAACTCGAAGCCCGAGTCGATCGCGGACTGCACCATCTTCTCGAGCGTGTCCTTCCCGTCGGACTCGGTCGTGTGGACGTGGAGCACGCCTCGGAGGTCCTCGCGCTCGACGAGGCGGGGGAGCTTGTCTTCCTGCGCGAGCCGGATCTCTCCCGCGTTCTCGCGCATCTCGGGCGGCACCCACCGGAGGTCGAGGGCGCGGAAGACGTCCTCCTCCGTCGGGCACGGGATCGCGTCGCCTCCCGCGATCGGCGAGAGCGTGTACTCGTTCAGCGAGTAGCCCTTCTCGAGCGCGAGCTGGCGGATCGCGATGTTGAACTCCTTCGAGCCGGTGAAGTAAGTCCACGCGGCCCCGAACTCCTTGGGCTTCACGACGCGCACGTCGATCTGGAGGCCGTCTTCGGTGCGGATGCTCGTCTTGGTCGGGCCCGTGGCGATCACCTCGGGGGCGGCCTTCCTGACGGCTTCCATGATCGGCTCGGCGTGGTCGGCGGCGACGAGGACGTCCACGTCCTGGACGCTCTCCTTTCCGCGGCGCGTGCTCCCGGCGATCTCGACGCGCTTCGCGGCCTTGATCTTTCGCAAGCGAGCGACGAACGCGTCCGCGGTCGCCCGCGCGTAAGCGAGGAGGACGCGCCCGTGCGTCGTCGAGAGCCTCTCGATCCCTTCGAGGAAGTGAGCCTGCGTCTTCTCGCCGAATCCCTTGAGGACCGCGACCTTTCCTTCCTGGCAGGCCTTCTTGAGGTCCTCGATCGACTGGACCTTGAGCTCCTCCCAGAGGACCTTCGCCTTCTTGGGGCCGAGGCCCTGGATCCTTATGAGCTCGAGGAGCCCGCGGGGGATCGCGGCCCGGAGGTCCTCGAGGGCCTTGAGCTTCCCGGTGTCGCAGAGCTCCTTGATCTTGGACTCGATGCTCTCGCCGATCCCGCGGATCTTCGTGAAGCGGCCTTCCGCGAGCAGCGAGCTGCATTCCTCCTCGAGCGAGCGGATCGTCCGCGCGGCCGAGGAGTAGGCGCGCGCGCGGAACTGGTTCTCTCCCTTGAGCTCGAGGAGGGTCGCGTACTCCTCGAGCGCCCCGGCGATCCCGCTGTTGTCCAAGCCCGCCTCCGGCGAGATGCTACGGGCGAGCCCCTTCGCCGTCGAGCGCGAAGCGGCGGCGGGGTAGCATCCCCGGGCGAGCCGACCGGATCGCGAACGCCGACCTGAAGGAGCGCGAGGCGGGCGCGCAGCACTACGGCGGCATGATGAGGGAGCTCCTCGTGAAGCACGAGAAGTTCCTGACCTACGTCCACGAGCGGGTCCGCGAGGAGGCCGAGTTCCAGCAGGAGATGAAGGGCTTCTAGGCGGCTGGTCAAACGGCCGGCTCCGTGCAAGATTGAAGGACCATGCTCGCTCACCTTCACCTGCTCCTCGAGCTCGCGAAGACGCGCCAGTCGTTCAAGGCGATCTGGGCGCAGCCTCGTCGCATCAAGTGCGAGCACTGCCACGAGTCCTTCGTCTACCTCGCGTGGGGCAGGGTCGGGGCGACGGTCGAGGCGTGGCGCGGGACGGCGGCGGCCTCGAACCTCCCGGGGCTCGGCCGCGAGCGGATCTCGCAGCTCGTGGCGAAGGCTTCCTCGAAGAAGCGCATGGGAGCCGCGCTCTGCCCTCACTGCCGCCGCTACCAGGAGTGGATGATCCGCGCCTCGCGCTCGCGGCCGTTCTGGTGGTCGGTCATCGTCGGCGTCCTCTCGGGCGCCACGGCAGGCGCGCTCTACTCGTTGAACGTGGGGCCCGTGAAGCCGCTCGATGCGATCTTCCAGGAGATCTTCGAGGCGACGGCGATCGGGGCGAGCGCCGGCGTGGGCCTCGGTCTCCTCCTGGGATCGATCTTCGGGCTCGCTTCCGGCGTCCAGCTCGAACGCGAGGAGCTGGGCTCGTTGACGGAGAAGGAGTGGGAGGAGCTCGTGGGCAGGCAGAGGCGCCAGCCCGCGATCGCGTTCTTCGCCCGGCTCGGGCGGAAGCGCAAGGCGAGCGTCGAGCTCGTTCCTCTCCCGCTCCGGGACGAGACGGAGACCTAGGCTCACTCCGCCTCGAGGTCCTCCCTGAGAGCCGCGAGCGTCTCCGTCGAGAGACGAGCCTCGTGCGCGTAAGCGGCGTGGTCGATCTTCAAGCTCACGTCGCTCGATGCGAGGAAGGCGTTTCGCTCGTCGTTCGAGAGAGCGAAGCGGATGAACTGGACGGCGGAGATCCGGTTGTCGTCGCGCCACCCTTCCTCGAAGCGAGCGTGGACGACGTGAGGGCCGAAGCGGAGCGTGACCGTCTCTTCCAGGTCCCGGAGCTCCTCGAGCTTCGCCTTGGCGATCGTGAGGTCCGTGATCTCGATCATGAGAGTCAGGCTGAGCTCGTCCCTCGCAGGGACGAGGTCGTTCCAGATCGCCATCTCCTCGCGGATCGCCTCGGGGCGGACGATCCGCTCGACTCTCATCATCTCTTGCAGCTGGTAGTGGAGCGTCGTCCGGTTCTCGAAGAGGACCGTCACGAGGGGGCCGATCGCGACGCGCCGGACCTCCTTCGCGCGCATGGCTCTCTTGCGGAGCTCGTCGCGAGCGAGCTCGTAGCGCGCGATGTCGAGGACGTCGGACTCCTGGATCTTTCTCATCTAGCCGTGGCCCATCTTCCTGATATCGTCGGCCGTGAGCGCCTGCACGTCCCGGAGAGAATCGGACCCGGGCTGCTCGGGCAGCGGCGGGGGCACGATCTTCTTCGTCGCGTCCGCGGGAGACTCGAGCTTCTCTCCCCTGTAAGCGGCGTCGAGGATCTGGATCGGGTGCCAGGCCTTCCTCCCCGTCCCCTGCTCGAGCTGGATCGCGGCGAGCGGGCAGTCCGAGGCGACGACCCTGGGCTCGGCCTGATCGACCTCGTCGAAGGACTTCTTCCCGAGCCGGAGAGAGTCGTGGAAGTGCTCGGTCTTCATGGCCCAGGTCCCGTCGTGAGCGGTGCACTTCTCGTTCAGGACGACACGCGTCTTCGGGATCAGCCGCAGGAGATCGCGTGACTTGAAGCCGATGTTCTGGGCCTGGAGGTGGCACGGGAGGTGGTAGCTCACCGTGCCGAGACCGCCCTCGAGCGGGAAGTTCTTCTCGAGCTTCCCTTCCGTCTCGAGCTTCATGAGGTACTCGCAGACATCCATCGTCTTCGAGGCGACCTTCTTGGCGTCGTCTCCTCCGAGGAGGTTCACGTATTCCGACTTGAGCACGTAGCCGCACGTGGGCTGGAGCGCCACGATCGGTCGCCCGGCGTTCGAGCGAGGTCTCTCTCCGCGCTCGATCTCTCGCGCGATCTCGTCGCGGTGGTCCGAGAACCAGTCCTCGAAGGTGCGCGCGGCGAACTCGGGGAGCTTCTTGTCTCGGTGGACTCCCACGAGCTTCTCGAAGAGCCAGCGGTGGGCCTTGACCTCGTTCATGACGTTCGAGAAGGGCCACGTCGCGCGCCCGATCGCTCCCGCGCGCTCGGGAGAGCCGAGGAGCTTCTCGCGGAGCGGGATGCCGTTCTTCTTCCTGCGATTCGCATCGGCCCGCAGCATGAGGCGCGGGAAGTCGATCTGCCACGAGTGCGGCGGAGTGTAAGGGCACTTCACGTAGCACATCTTGCACTGGTAGCACTCGTCGACGACCTTCTCGCGGTCGGCGTCGGTCATGCCCTTGACCTCGTCCGGCTGCCGGTCCACGGCGTCGAACATGGCGGG
>JACQDU010000206.1 GCA_016200955.1 bacterium | reverse complement strand
TCGTGGAAGCGCTCGAGCCGCGGGAAGGCTCCGACCCGTGGCGCCTCGTCTTCTACGTCCCGCCGGAGCGCGGCCGCCACGTCGACGTCGAAGGAGGGCGCGTGGACGTCTCCCGCGACCTCGTCTTCGAGCGCGCCATTCCCTCGATGCCCGAGCAGCCTCTCCCGCGGGCGCGCGAGGAAACGGCGGGCGAGAAGGGCCAGAAGGTCGCCGAGACCATCATCTGGGGCTTCGTCGCGATCCCCATCTTCGCGCTCGCCCTGGTGACGGCGCCGATCTGGGTCCCGATCGCCGTCGTCGTTTTCAGCAACGGAAAGGGCTTCTCGTGCGGGCGGCCGTTCCGCGTGCGGGGCCAGGCGAGGACGGCGAGCGTCGTTCCGGGAGACGCATGGACGGCGAGGACGGAGCCGGACCTGGGTACTCTCGCGCAGGAAGACAGGGAGGAGCTTGCGCGGGAGTGGCTCGTCGAGGCTCGCGCGGAGCACGCCTCGGTCGCAGCCTTCTCCGCTCTCTCCCTCGACCTCATCGCGCTCGGAGCGCCGCCTTCTCTCGTCGAGAGAGCGCACCGCGCGGCGCTGGACGAGATCGTCCATGCCAGGGTCTGCTTCGCTCTCGCGAGCGCGTATGCGAGGGAGCCGCTCTCTCCCGGGACCTTCCCCGAGGCGAGGGCCGCGCGGCGCTTCGGCTCTCTCGAGGACGAGATGGCCCGGCTCGCGGTCGAGTCTCTCAGGGATGGGTGCTTGATCGAGGGCTTCGCCGCTCGCGTGGCCGTCCTCGCGCGAGAGGAGGCGAAGGACCAATCGGTGAAGGCGGCGCTCTCGGTGATCGCGAGAGACGAGGCGCGGCACGTGGATCTCGCTTGGGCGATCCTCGAGTGGTGCCTCGAGCGCGGTTCGTGCGAGACAGCGGGAGCAGTCGAGAGGGCCCTCGCTTCTCTCCCGCGGAGCCCGTCGCTCTCGGCGGTCTCGGACGACGAGCGAGCCGCTCTCCTCGCCCACGGCCGCTTCGGGAGAGCGAGGTTCGAGGAGACCTTCCGGGAGACGCGCGAGGCGGTTCTCTGTCGTGCCCGGAAGCTGTTGGCCGAGCGAGCGGGTTTGGCTTGCTTCTCGAGAGGCTCGCCTTAAAATCCCTGCCTTTCCTTGCGGCCGGGCAAGCCCGCCGCGACGGAAGCAGGAGGGGACTCGTGTCCAAGGGCGTCGTCAAGAAGCCGGCGGAGAAGCAAGCGGATCACGACATCGCCAACCCGGCGCTCGCCGACGAAGGCAAGCGGCGAATCCTCTGGGCCGACCGCGACATGCCGGTCCTCGCGAGGATCCGCGAGCGCTTCGAGAAGGAGAAGCCCTTCAAGGGTATCCGTATGTCGTCTTGCCTCCACGTGACGAGCGAGACGGCGAACCTCTGCCGCGCCCTCGTCGCCGGAGGAGCCGACCTCGTCCTCATCGCGTCGAATCCCCTCTCGACGCAGGACGACGTGGCCGCCTCTCTCGTCCGCGACCACGGCGTGCGCGTCTACGCCCGCCGCGGCGAGGACACGGAGACCTTCTACGCCCACATCCGCGCCGCGCTCGAGCACGAGCCCCAGATCACCATGGACGACGGAGCGGACCTCGTCTCGTCGGTGATCTTCACGACGAAGAACATGATCGAGAAGATCGGATCTCCCGCTCTCAGGACGTGGGCGCAGGCGCTCAAGCCCGACCAGCGGGCGAACCTCGCGAAGCGGATCGTGGGCTCCATGGAGGAGACGACGACCGGGATCATCCGCCTCCGCGCCATGGAGCGCGACGGCGTCATTCCCTTCCCCGTCATGGCCGTGAACGACGCCATGGTGAAGCACTTCTTCGACAACCGGTACGGGACCGGGCAGTCCACGGTCGACGGGATCATCCGCGCGACCGACCACCTCCTCGCGGGGAAGACGTTCGTGGTCTGCGGCTACGGCTACTGCGGCCGTGGGATCGCGACGCGCGCGCGCGGCCTCGGAGCGCACGTCGTCGTGACCGAGGTCGATCCGGTCCGCGCGATCGAGGCCGTCATGGACGGCTTCCGCGTCCTCCCCATGAAGCAGGCGGCCGAGGAAGGCACCTTCTTCTGCACCGTCACCGGCGACCGGGGCGTCATCCGCCGCGAGCACTTCGAGGTCATGAGAGACGGAGCCGTCCTCTGCAACTCCGGCCACTTCGACGTCGAGATCGACCTCGTCGCGCTCAAGGAGCTCTCGAAGTCCGTGACCCAGGTGCGCGAGCACGTCGAGGAGTACACGCTCAGGAGCGGGAAGCGGCTCTCCGTGATCGGGCAGGGGAGGCTCGTGAACCTCGCGGCCGCTCACGGGCACCCGGCGTCGGTCATGGACATGAGCTTCGCGGCCCAGGCCCTCTCGTTCGAGTACGTCGTCAAGAACAAGGGCAAGCTCGCGGCGAAGGTCCACGACGTCCCCAAGGAGATCGACGAGTTCGTCTCGAAGCTCAAGCTCGAGACGATGGGCATCGAGATCGACGTGCTCACCCCCGAGCAGCAGAAGTACCTCACGAGCTGGGAGTCGGGCACCTAAATCGTCTTCCCGTAAGTTTCTCGGGGCGCGCCCGCTGGCGAAGTCGCCCGACTTCTAGTATCTCCTTCTCTCCCGCGAGATGGTTCGCGGCGGGGGCCGATGAGGATCGTTGCGTCCCTTCTGGCCGTGGGCGCCCTCACCCTCGCCGGGGTGAGCGGGTGCGCCGAGCCGCAGCCCGAGAGGCCGAAGGCGGAGCCCAAGCTGCCGCCGGGCCTCGAGGCGGAGATCGGCTCCGGGACGAACGCCGCGATCGGGAGCGACGCGCTCACGAACCCGACGGGCGAGCTCTTCGGCCCCGCCCCCGGCTTCCCGCAGCTCGCGGGCGTGACCGGCCGCGACTACTCCTACGAGGAGACCTCGGGCCCCCTCAAGGGCTACGTCACGAAGTTCTACCGGATCAAGCACGTCCAGGGAGCCGTCCTCCTCGCGATCCTCAACAACTGGAAGTCGCCCCAGGGAAGGATCCTCGACGTCCCGCTCCACAACATGCTCATCATCACGGAGCAGAAGGACACGCTCGAGACGCTCGAACGCGTTCTCTACCAGGTGGACCGCGTCCCCGCGCAGGTCGAGATCGAGGCGAAGGTCATCGAGATCCGCCGGAGCGCGAACTTCGAGTTCGGCTTCGAGCTCCACGTGAACCGCGCTCCCGCGGCGAACACGGCCTTCAGGAAGTTCGACGGGACCTTCAACTCGCCGTCCTTCCTGGACTCCTTGCGCTCGGGCGCGCTCCCCTTCCAGGGAGCGGCGGTGGACTGGGCCGCGGTCGGCAAGGCCCAGGAGATCCTGGGCGACTTCGACTACGTCCTCCGCGCGCTGGAGAAGGACGGCTACGCCGAGGTCCTCTCGGCGCCGCGCGTGGTCGTCCACTCGGGGCACAAGGCGACGCTCACGGCGAAGACGCGCGAGCCGATCTTCACGACGAACATCGTCAACACGACGCTCCAGCAGATCTCGACCACGTTCGAGCCGGTAGGAGTCCAGCTCGACGTGACGCCGGTCGTCGTCGGGACCGAGGCGATCCTGGTGGACGTGAAGCCGTCCGTCTCGAGCGTCGTGGACTTCCTGCTCAACCCGACGGGCGGCCTCCCGGTGCCGCGGATTTCCGAGCGGACCGTCGACACCGAGGTCGACCTGAGGAACGGCGAGCTCCTCGTGCTGGGCGGCCTCTTCGAGAAGCGCGTCCGCAAGAACCACACGAAGATCCCCGTGGTCGGGAGCATTCCTCTCATCGGGCGCCTCTTCCAGTCGATCGACGAGGAGGAGGTCAAGACGGACATCATCTTCGTCTTGAAGCTCAGGATCCTCTCGAACGTGGAGAAGGCGGACGAGCGGCTCCGCACGATCCCGGGCGCCCTGGGAGAGAGCGGTCGCTAGCTCTCGTTACCAGTGGATCGTGTAAGGCCGCCAGACGCTCGGCTCCTTGTAAGTCCCGAACGCGCGATCGTAGGGCGTCCGGTCTATGAGCCACTCCATGTCCAGCGCGAGGCCCTTCCCGAAGCCGGCGATGGGACCCGCGGCGATCCCGAGAGGAACGAAGAACAGGACGTTGAAGGGCCAGTAGATCGGGTTGCGCGTGAAGTCGCCGCGGTGGTGGCGGTAGACCTCGGCGGGGGCGTCCACCGCTCCCGTGAAGGCGCCGGTTACGAGGCCCGTGAGCGCGGCGCACCCCGTCAGGTTCATGGTCCCGCCGATCAGGAAGCCGAGGGCGAGCGCAAGGCTCAACCGCTTCATTCCAGAGATGCCGCGTCCCTCGCCAAAACGAGCTGGTTTCGACGTCTCGCGCGGATGATCTTCGCGCCGCGCTTCGCGCTCCGCGAACCGCGCGAGGCTGGCTTTCTTCATGCGTCGCATCGTGTCCTCCCGGGAGGAGACGGAGCCTAGGCGCAGGGGGAACCCGCTGTCAAACGGGGACCTGACCAGGATCGACGCTCGAGGACGCTCCGGGTTCAGTCCGGGGCTCAGCTTCCGCTCCTCGCGCAGCGGAAGCCGACGCGGGGGTTCGCGACGTCGTGGCGCAGGCACCCCCGGAACCACGCGCTCCCCGAGCCGGGCTGGCCGGGGTCGTAACCGCCGCGGATCACCCGGGCGGCGCCCTTCGCGCTTCCCTTGGCGGACGACGGCGGGTAAGGACCGTGAACGTCTTCGCACCACTCCCAGGCATTCCCGGTGAGGTCGAGGACGCCCTCGTCGCTCGCGCCTTCCTGGTAGGCGTCCACGGGAGCGAGCGCCTTCTGGTCGGCGTTGATCTTCTTCTCGTCGAACGAATCCCCGTAAGGGAAGTCGCGCCCCGAGCGGCCGCGGGCGGCTCTCTCCCATTCCGCCTCGGTCGGGAGCCGCTTCTTCGCCCATGCCGCGAAGGCGGCGGCTTCGTCCCACGTCACTCCCGTCACGGGGAGAGAGACGATCGCGCGCGGGAGGGCCCGCGGGACGACCTTCGGCTTCCCCCCCCAGACCCGCGGAGGGCGAGCGCCCGTCGCGAGCACGAAGGCGTGATACTGGGAGTTCGTGACCGGCGTGCGGTCGATCCGGAAAGCGGCGAGCTCGATCTCCAGAACGGGCCTCGCCTCCGGGCTCGCGGCGTCTCCGATCGAGACCTTGCCCGCGGGGATCGAGACCATGTCGTCGAGCGGGAGAGGCGGCGGCTCGCGGACCCTCGCGGGCAGGGCGGGGCGCCGGGGCGCCTCGCCGTCGGGCGAGGGCTCGGGCTTTCGCAGGGGCACTCGCGCGAGGACGGACATGACCTCGGAGCGCAGCTCTCTCACGTGAGAGAAGCGCTTGTCGGGGTCGCGGGCGAGCGCGCGCTTCAGGATCCTGTCCCAGCGGGCGTCGAGGTCCGGCCGGAGCTCGCTCGGGAGCTCGAGCCCGCGGGGCGGCCTCCCGGTGAGCGACTCGAAGATGAGGACGCCGAGCGCGTAGATGT
>JACQDU010000205.1 GCA_016200955.1 bacterium | reverse complement strand
GCTCCTCCGCGGCACCGACGGAGGCGCGCCCCGCCCGATCCTCGGAGCGATCCCGGTCGGCTCCGGGAACGACTACGCGAAGATGCTCAAGGTCTCTCGCGCCGATCCCGCCCTCGCCGCGGCCGCGCTCCTCGACGGGCCCGCGCCGCTCGTGGACGTCGGGATCCTCGAGGGAGCCGCGCCGCGCGACGCGCCCGACGCCGCGCCCGAGGTCTTCCTGAACAACCTCGGCCTCGCCTTCGCGGGAGAGGCGAACGCGAAGATCGAGTCCACGCGCGGGCTCCCCGGTTACACGGCTTACCTCGTCGGCGCGGCCATGGCTTTCGTGACCTACAGGCCGTCGGCCCTCGAGGTCGAGGTCGACGGGCAGAGGATCACGGGGAGCCCGACGATCGTCCACGTGAACCTCGGGCGATTCTGCGGCGGGGGCGTCGTCTTCACGCCCGACGCCGACTTGCAGGACGGGCTCTTCGACGTCTTCGTCCTCGCCGAGCTCACGCGGATCCAGGCGATCCTCCGCTGGAAGGCCGTGACGACCGGGCAAGGCCGGACTCTCCCCGACGTGGCGATCCTGAGAGGAGCCTTCGTGACCGTGAGAGGCCCCGAGGGGCGCCTCCTCCACGCGGACGGCGAGGTCAGGCGGTTCGTCGGCCGCGAGGTCCGCGCCCGCGTCGCCCCGCAAGCGCTCCGGGTGATCCACGGCGCTCCCGTGCTCGTCGCGGGAGGGACGCCTCGAGCCTGACGGCGGGCCGGTCCCGGCCATTTTTCCGTCCGACCCGGCCCGAGCGGCATAAGACGGGCGAGGAGATCGGAAGAACCGGGCTCGCCGGCTTTCCGTATCTCCCTGGGCGGGCGAGGCACATGCAACGAGAGACGGCCACCACGGAAGACGGGGAGCTGCTCGCGGCGTACGCTCGCTCGGGCGACCGCGAGGCGCTCGCGGAGCTCGCGCGGCGTCGGTTGGCGGAGGCTTACAGGATCGCCCTCCGGGCGCTCGGCGACGCGGCGGCGGCGGAAGACGCCGCGCAGGAGGCGTTCGTCGGGCTCGTCCGTCGCGCTCGCTCGTTCGACGCGTCGCGCCCGTTCGGGCCGTGGTTCCGCGCGCTCGTCCTGAACGCGGCGCGCATGCAGGACCGGTCGCGCGCGCGGCGCCGCCGCCACGAAGGCGTCGCGGCAGGGAGGCGACCCGTGAGCGTCCAGGACCCGCAGCCTCTCCCGGAGCGAGAGCTCCACCAGAAGGTCCGTGAGCTCCCGCTCGAGCTCCGCTTCCCGGTCATCCTCCACTTCCTCGAGGGCCTCTCGCACGAGGAGGTCGGCGCGGCGCTCTCGTGCGCGAAGACGACGGCGCGGGAGAGGATCAAGCGCGGGCTCGATCGGCTGCGCGCGTCCTTCGCGAGCGCCGGGCTCGCGTGCACGGCGGCGGAGCTCGAGCGGCTCCTCGTGACGACGGCGGCGCGACCCGTCGCCGCGCCCCCGGTGCCGCCGGTCGCGGCGCTCGAGGCGGCGGCGAGGAAGCTCGTCCTCCCCGCGCTCGCTTCGAAGGCGGTCCCGGCGGTCGCCGCGGCCGCGCTCGTGCTCGCCGCGGCCTGGGCCTCCGGTCGCTTCTTCCTGGAAGAACGACCTCGCGTCGCGTCGACCACGCGGGAGGCTCGAGCCGCGACGACCGGCGAGCTCGCTCCCTCGACGGGCGCCACGAGCGCCGACTCGCCGTCTTCCCTCGCGGCGGTGGAGAAGGCGGACCCGGGAGAGAAGGAGAAGCGCCCGCTCCTCGCCCCGGGCCCCCTCGAAGGACCCGAGCCCGCGGGAGCCGGCGCGACCGGAGGAGCACGCGAGGTCCCGCTCGCCTCGCTCGCCGCCTTTGCCGAGCAGGAGCGCAGGCCCTCGCCTTACCCCTGGAAGGGCTCGCCGGCGGGAGAGGTCTCGCGGAAGCTCGCCTCCCGGAAGCTCACGCTCAATTTCCCCGGCGTTCCGCTCGCGGAAGCGCTCGACCTCTTCCGCGACTTCGTGGGGGTCGCGATCGAGGTCGATCCCGCGCTCTCTCGCCGCCTCGCGGGCCAGACGGTCGAGCTCAGGCTCCGCAACGCCACCGCCGCGAGCGCGCTGACTCTCGTCCTCGCGCAGCTCGAGGTGGACGGCCGCCCGCCGTGCATGGAGGTCCTCGCGGACCGGATCCGGATCGTGGCCGATCCCGCGGACGCCCCGTTCGGGACGCGAGCGTTCGTCGAAGCCGTCCTCGGTTCGGGGCCCGACAGCCGGGACTCGGGCGCCGACCTCCTCGCCCAGCTCGCCGCGACGAAGGTCACGATCTCCTTGACCGGCCCCCTATCGGAGCTCGTCGCTTACCTCGAGGACGTGACGGGCTGCAACGTCGTCCTCGCCCGCGGCGTCGACGCGAACGCTCCCTTCGCCCTCGAGCTCGCCGACCGTCCGGCTCTCGAGGCGCTCGAGGCGCTCGCGAAGGCGGCGGGCCTCGCGTGGGAGCAGCGCGACGGCGCGGTCGTCCTCCGTCCCGAGCGGGAGGAGCGCCCGGTCCCGCGCGGCGGCCCCCCGCTCGGCGAGCACCGCGTCTCGCTCGACCTCCGCGGGGCGAACGTGGAGGACCTCGTCAACGCCCTCGGACGGCAGGGCGTGCCCGCGGTCGCCGCGGAGGCGACCTGGTCCTCGCCGGGAACGTTCTCCGTCGTGGCGCACGACGAGCCGCTCGGGGACGTCGTCGCGCGCATCTCCTCCACGACGCCGCTCAGGGCCTGGATCGGCGCCTCCTCGCCGCGCGCGCTCGCCGAGGTCGTCGCGCTCTCGGGCCGCGTGCCGTCGGTCGAGGACGCCCTCGGAGCCACGGTGCCCGAGTCCTTCACCGGAGTCGTCGCCCAGCTCGCGGAGCTGCGCGCGAAGCTCACCGAGCGTCTCGCGGCTCGACGCGCCGCGCGCTCCCTAGCGTCGCCCGTCCCGCACGCCGAGCGCGAGACGTGGGCGGCGATCGAGGCGATCGCCCAGCTCGCCTCGCACGCTCGCGGCGAGGAGCGCGCACCCGACGCCCTGGCCGACACGGTCGCCTGCGTGGAGCAGGTCGCCCTCTCGCTCGAGAGATGCCGGAAGGCCCTCCGCGAGCAGGACGACGCGGTCCACGCCCTCGAGGCTCTCCCCGAGAGCGAGGAGAGGCGCAAGGAGCTGCAGGATCGCGGCGTCGAGACGCAGCGCCGCGCGCTCGAGATGCGCAAGCTCGAGGCGCGGCTCGACGCGCTCGGATGCCCGCCTCCGGACTCCGTCGCGTCCGCTCGCCGTGCCGCCGAGGAGGCGCGCGCGCGGAAGGCCCGTCTCGAGGCCGGTGGCCGTCTCGGGAACTGACGGAGCTGGCGCGGACACGTCGTTCCGACCATCACTTCTCCCGGGAAGATATGTCCGGCGCGATCGCCTGCCCGAGCTGCCGCTCGATGATCCCCGTCTCGCTCGAGGACGCGGGAAAGCGCGGGAAGTGCCCCTCGTGCGGCGGCCCGATCCAGGCGCCGCCGCGAGAGGCCCTCGCGGCGACCCGCACGGCGGTCCCCGCAAGCGAGAGCGCGCCGACTCGCTTGACGGCGGCGCCGGAGAAGCTTTCCCGCTCCTCGGCCCGGCTCGCCGCGGTCCCGGACGCGAGCTCGGAGCTCGTCTCCGAGGTCGAGCGAGCGCGCGCCGACCCCTCGCGCACTCTCGGGCCGTTCCTCCTGCTCTCGGAGCTCGGGAAAGGGGGCATGGGCGTCGTCCACCGCGCCTGGGACGACCGCTTGCGGCGCGTCGTCGCGGTGAAGACCCTTCTGGGAGAAGACGCCGGCCCTGACGCCGTTCGCCGCTTCAAGAGGGAGGCCGAGGCCGTCGCCCGCCTCCGGCACCCGGCGATCGTCGCGGTCCACGAGGCGGGCGAGATCCGCAGGAACGCGGCCCCGCCCGTCCATTACATCGCGATGGACTTCGTGAGAGGAGAGACCCTCGCGAAGCTCGTCTCGGGGAAGCAGAAGCTCTCGCTCACGAAGGCGCTCGAGGTCGTGCGCGACGTCGCGCGCGCGGTCCACTACGCTCACGAGCAGGGAGTCGTTCACCGCGACCTGAAGCCGCAGAACGTCATGATCGACGCGAGCGGCCGGCCGTGGGTCCTCGACTTCGGCCTCGCGCGCGTCGCGGGTCTCGCCGACCGGAGCCGCCTCACGCGGACGGGAGTCGCGCTCGGGACTCCGGCTTACATGCCGCCCGAGCAGGCGAGCGGAGAAGGAACCGACGAGAGGAGCGACGTCTACTCGCTCGGAGCGACGCTCTACCACGTCCTCACCGGCAAGCCTCCCTTCGAGGGAAGCACGGAATACAACGTGATCGTCGCCGTCATCGCGAAGGACCCCGTGCCGCCGGGCTCGCTGAACCCGCGCGCCGCGGGCGACCTCGAGACGATCGCGATGAGGTGCCTCGAGAAGGAGCCCTCTCGCCGCTACGAGAGCGCGAAGGCCTTCGCCGACGACCTCGAGCGGCATCTCGCAGGGGAGCCGATCGCCGCCCGACCGATCGGGAGGATCGGCCGCGCGCGGCGATGGGCGAGGAGGAACCGCCTCCTCGCGTCCGCGCTCTCCCTCCTGGTCCTGGTGCTCGCGGGCGGCGGAGCCTTCCTCGTCCGCGAGAGGCGCGAGCGCGCCCTCGTCGAGCAAGAGAGAGCGCGCGAGGAAGCCGAGGTCGCCTGGAACGCGTTCGAGAAGGGACGCAAGACGGCTCGTGGAGACGAGCTCGTCGCGCTCGCGCTCGACGCCTTCCAGGCCGCGTGGCGGCGCTCGGGCCTCTCGCCCGACGACGCGAGCGCGCGCCGGGGGGCGTTCGACGCCGCGTGCACCCTCGGGGACGTCGCCCTCGAATCGGCGCAGTGGGGCGTCGCGCGCACCGCGTTCCAGAGAGCCTTGCAGCTTCACGTCGACGACCCGGGCGCGCGCGAGCGCCTCGCCCGTCTCGAGGCGGAACGGACACGCGTCGCGACCGAGCACCGGGCGGAGATCGCCCGCGTCGTCTCGTTCGCGCGAGCCGGCCGGATCGCGGGCTTCCCGGGCGGCCGAGACGGCGCGCTCATCGCGCTCGTCCGCTACCCCGAGCCGCAGACGGTCGCGGTCCTGGGAGCCGAGGTCTCCTCCACGAGCCGCAGGCTCAGGGAGAGCCTCCGCGACCTCTACCTTCGCGCGAGCGTGCCCGGGATCGAGGCCGCGGCGAGGACGTGGTTCGAGCTCGCTCCGGGCGAGTCCCTGCGAGACGAGTCGCGGGCGGTGCTCCGGGCCGCCGAGGCGAGGATCGAGACCGACGATCTCGGCTCGCGCGGGAAGACGTTCTCGGCCGCACGGCGATTCCGGGACATCGCGCGCGAGCGCCAGAACCTCGCGGGGTCGCGGCGCAGGCCCTCTGCCGCCTCGCGCGGAAGGGCGACGCCCGCGCGCTCGCCCTCGTCCAGGCGTCGATCTCGCCGGAGCGCTTCGGCACGAACGGCGTCTTCTGGCAGCTGGTGGAGCCTTCCTGGAAGGAAGTCCCCCATGCCGACCAGGCAAGTCTCTCGTCCGCCGCCTCGCTCGTGAAACGCGGCCAGCTCCGCCTCCAGCGGGGCGATCACGAGGGCGCGCTCGAGGACCTGAGGCGCGCGCTCGAGCTCGACCCCCGAGACGCCGAGGCATGGAACGATGCGGGCATCATCCTCCACTTCCAGGGAGCCCTCGGCGAGGCGCAGGCGGCGTTCACGTGGAACAACCGCTCGCAGGCACGGCGGCGGAAGGGCGATTTCGAGGGCGCGATCTCCGACGCCGCCCGAGGGATCGAGCTGGATCCGCGCAACGCGAGGCTCTGGTCCACGCGCGGCCTCGCACGGTCGGAGCAAGGAGACAGGGAGGGCGCGCTCGCCGATTTCATTCACGCCCTCGAGCTCGAGCCGAACCGCGCGGACATGTGGCTCAACTGCGGCATCGCCCGCCAGAGGTGCCACGACATCGAAGGCGCCCTCATGGACCTGACGAAGGCGGTCGAGCTGGCGCCGAGCGACGCAGGGGCGTGGACCACCCGCGCCTACGCGCGATTGGTGAAGGGCGACCTCGACGGAGCCATCTCCGATGCCGACAGGGCCATCGAGCTGGACCCGAAGACGGCCCATGCGTGGGCGACGCGCGGGTCGGCCAAGGGCACCAAGAGGCGCTTCGATGAAGCGATCGCGGAGATGTCGCACGCGCTCGAGATGAACCCGAGCATCGCTTACGCCTGGCGGAACCGCGGCGTCGTCAAGGACCTCCTCGGGGACACGAAGGGCGCGATCGCCGACCTCGAGCGCTTCCTCGAGCTCCAGCCGGAGGGGCGCGAGGCGGACCAGGCGCGGGCTTACATCGAGAAGACGCGCTCGAAGTGAGACGGCTCAGCTCCCCGTGCACGAAGGCCTCGCGCGGCCCAGCGTCGAGAGGCCCTCGTAGGCGTCCTTCGTGGAGAAGACCTCGCGCAGGTTCGAGAGCTCCGCCTCGAGCCCTCGCTCGAGCGGAGTCTCGAGTGAAGAAGCCACGAGAGCATCCGCGAGCCTGAGAGCGACGGGCGCTTTCTGCTTCCTCACGCGCTCGAGGTCCTTCGCGAGAGAAGGATCGTCCGACTTCGCGGCGCCGGAGAGGATCGCATCGGCGCTCACGTCGAACGCTGCCGCCGCCCGGGCGAGGTTCGCCGGGAGAGACGAAGCCGCGCGCGGCGAGCGGCCGCTCGGCTTCCCCTTCGCGACGAGCGCTCGCGCCGTCTCGATGAGATTCTCGGGGGAGACGAGCTCGTCGAACGCTCCCGCGGAGACCGCTTCCTCCGCGGAGAGCGTCCTTCCCGTGAAGACGAGCCACCGCGCGAGGCCGCGCCCCACGCGGCGGGAGAGTCGCTGCGTGCCTCCGAGGCCGGGGTAGATCCCGATCCCGGTCTCGGGGAAGCCGAGCGAGCCGCGCGCCGTCGCGACGATGTAGTCGCACGCCAGCGCGAGCTCGCTCCCTCCTCCGAGCGAGAGGCCCTCGACGCAGGCCACGACGACCTTCTTCGAGCGAGCGAAGCTCGAGAGGAGCTCCTGGCCTCTCCTCGTGAAGTCGATGATCCGGGAGATCCCCTCGTCCCTGGGCTTCGAGTCTAGCTGGCGGACGAACCACTTCACGTCCGCTCCCGCGACGAAGGCCTTCCCCTGGCCGCGGATCAGGATCCCCCGCACTCCTTCGAACGCGTCCGCTTCCCGGAAGCGAACGGCGAGCTCGGCGACGCTCCTCTCATCGAGGGCGTTCAGCGCATCGGGCCGGGCGAGCGTGATCGTCGCGAGCTCTCCCTCGCGCGAGAGGCGCACGCGCTCGAGCTTCCACTCCTCGCCGGTCTTCTCTCTCGACGCGAGCGATCGCGGCAGGGGACGGCCGTGCTTCTTCGAGACGGCGCGCGCGCTCGCGGCGGCCGCGCGCGTCCCGAGCTCGTTCGCGAGCTCGAAGGGCCCGGCCCTCCAGCGGAGGCCGACGCGCGCTCCCAGGTCCACGTCCTCGGCTCGCGCGATCCCCTCGTCCTCGATCTCTCCCGCGACCTGGAAGACGACTCCCAGGAGACGCTCCCCGAGCGCCGCGACCTTTCCCGGCTCGACGTCGCCCGAGAGGTCCCAGGGCTTTCCCGAGCTCACCTGTCGCTTCAGGGACTCGCTCGGCGCATAGAACGCGCCGAGCTCGCGGCCGAGGGTCTCGGCCGCGTGGAGAGCGATCGGGATCCCCGTCACGTTCATGAGCTCGAACGGCCCCATGCCGATCGAGAAGGCCGCCTTCGCCGCGGCCTCGACGGTCGGGATCGTCGCCGCGCCGTCGTCGAGGACGCGCGCGGCCTCGTTGAGCCACGGGACGAAGAAGCGGTTCACGACGAAGCCGGGCGCGTCCTTGCTCGCGATCGGAGTCTTCCCCGTCCTCTCCTGGAAGGTCCACGCCCGCGCGAGCGCGCCACGGTCCGTCTTCTCGTGCGGCACGACCTCGACGAGGCGGTTCTTCGCCGGGTGATAGAAGAAGTGGAGCCCGAGGACGCGCTCGGGGTGGCGCGTCGCGTTCGCGACGTCGCGGACGTGGAAGCTCGACGTGTTCGTCGCGAGGATCGCGTCCGGCCGGCACGCCCGATCGAGCCGCGCGAAGACGTCTCTCTTGACGGCGAGGTCCTCGAAGACGGCCTCGATCACCAGCTCGGCGTCCGCGAGAGCGTCCCAGCTCGCCGTCCCCCGGACGCGCGCGAGCGCGAGGTCGGCCTTCGCGCGGTCGAAGATCTTCCGCGAGACGGCCTCGTCGAGAGAGGCCCTGAGCCGGTCGAGGCCGGCCTTCACCTTCGCGTCGTCGAGGTCCACGAGGACGACGCTCGCGCCCTCCTGCGCGAGCTTCTGGGCGATCCCGCTGCCCATGGTCCCTGCTCCCACGACCCCGACGTTGCGGATCGCGCGGTCCTCCATGCGTGCCTCTCCTTCGCTCGGGAAGAGGCGGAGAAGTTACTTCGGGAAAGGCCCCCGGTCCACGCCCCGCGCGATGAGCTCGAGCCGGTCGTGACGCGAGAGCTCGAGCCCCCGCACGCGCTGCTCGGGAAGCGGCCGCACGCGCCACGGGAGAGGGTTCGTGTCGTCGTCGACGAGGTCCTTCGGCCTCACGCGGAAGCGGACGTACTGGCGGCCGGTCCCGTCGTCTTCCTCGATGCGGCACGCCGTGACGATCCCTCGCCAGCGGCCGACGAGCCAGGCGCCGTCGTTCTCCTCCACCCAGACCTCGTCTCCCACGCGGATCGTGCTCTCGCGAGCCTGGGCGACGAGGCGGCGCTCGTGCTCGGCGAGGTCGGGAGGCGGGTCCCGCCCGGCGAGCTCGAGGGCGCGCACGTAGCGCATCCACGCGACGAGGTCGTTCGGCGTCGCGCGGGCCATGCGCTCGAGCGTCCTGAGGTCGTGGTCGGGCAATGCAGCCTCTCCCGTAATCTAACGCCGAACCCGATGAAAGCCTGATCCGAGTTGTCTTCCGCGCCTGCCGTTGCCATCCTCCGGTGAGCCTCCAGGGAAAGCCCGATGACCGACCCCTCCTTCGCGGACACCGACTTCATCGCGACGGCTCCGAAGGTCGACGTGGCCCCGTGCGACGCCACCCGCGCGATCCAGCTCCGCGAGCTGGCCGAGAGGTCCGCGGGTCTCTCGCGCGAGGACTTCCGGCTGAGGTACCGCTCGCCGTTCCTCCTCCAGCTCAACGACACGGGGACGCTCCCGAGCTCGCGCGTGACGACGGCCTCGGGCCGCTTCCAGACCGCCGCGGCGCTCGCGGCGTCTCCCGCGCCCCTCCACGCCTACGAGCTCACGAAGCGTCCGGGGGCGAACGTCTTCTCGCTCATGGTCACGCTCGGGCGAGCTCCCAACAACGACATCATCGTCGCTCACCCCGCGGTCTCGAAGTTCCACGCGAGCTTCGCCCAGACGGGCGACGAGTGGACGGTGACCGACTCGAGCTCGAACGGCACCTGGGTCGACGGAGAGAAGCTCGCGCCCAAGACCGCGCGCGCTCTCCGCATCCCGACGTGCCTGAGCTTCGCGCGCGCGGTCATCATGATGCTGCTCTCCGCGGACGCGGTTTACGACGAGCTCGAACGGCTCCGAGGCCACTGACGCTCCGACGGTCCTAGGGGACTCGCCGCGAGGACGGCGGCCGCCGCGCGGACGGGCGTCTCCCGCTCTTCGTCCTCTCCCTCGCGGGCGCGGGCACGAGGAGCTCCTCCGTGCTCCCGTGAGGGTCGACCTCGGGCGCGTCGCTCACGATCTCGGCGAGGACGACCGTGATGTTGTCCTTCCCGCCCCTCTTGTTCGCGAGGTGGACGAGCGAGCGCAGCGCGACGATCCGGTTCTTCCCCGCCTTCTCGACGATCGTCGCCATCTCCGTCTCGCGCACCGCGTCCGAGAGCCCGTCCGAGCAGAGGAGGAAGACGTCGCCGTCCTCGAGGTCCTCGATGAAGCGGATGTCGGGCATGACCGTGGGGCGCGTGCCGAGGGCCCTCGTGACGAACTTCCGCTTCCTCGGAGCCGTCCCCCACTCGCGCGGCGAGCGCGAGGCGGCGATCACGGAGTGGTCGTCCGTGAGCCGCTCGATCGAGGAGCCGCGCACGCGGTAGATCCGGCTGTCGCCCACGTGGGCGACGACCGCGAAGTCCTCGACGAGTAGGAAGAGCACGAGCGTCGTGCCCATGCGGCTCTGGACGGGAGTGTCCGTGCCCCCGCGCCGGTAGATCTCCTGGTTCGCGGCCGCCGTCCCCTCGAGCACCACGGAGCGCGCGAGGGGGCGCGCGGTCTGCTTCCTCCCGCGCTTGAGCTTCTGCGCGGCGGCGACGAGCCGCTCCGTCAGGACCTCGACGCCGAGGCGGCTCGCGATCTCGCCGCCGTCGTGGCCTCCCATGCCGTCGCAGACGATGCCGAACGCGTCGTCGTCCGAGGTGTAGAAGCTGTCCTCGTTCGACGGGCGCTTCCGGCCGACGTCCGATCGCGCGTAGAAGCGGACCCGCATCGACGCGACTCTACTCCCGCTGACACGAGCGAGCAAACGGAGCGCTCGTCTGCCGGGGGGAGGTTCGAGTAAGCTCACGCGTGGATCCGAGGTGGCCGTGAGACGACCCGTCTCGGCGTGGACGTTCGCCCTGGTTCTCTCGCTGACGGCGTGCGGCGGACCCGAGAAGGCTCCCTCGGCGACATCGAGCTCGCCCGCACGACCCGCTCCCGCGGCGACGGGCACGCAGGGCCACCCTCCGGCTCCGGCGCCTTCCGCGGAGCGGCTCACCACGCTTCCCGCCGCGCTCGAGCGGGCGAGGAAGGAGAACGAGCCCGTCCTCGCCGTGTTCTATGCCCCGACGTGGTCACCTCCCTGTGCCGCTCTCAAGCGGAGCCTGCTCGACTCTCCCGAATTCAAGGCGTGGGCCGCGAGCCACGTCGTGCTCCTCGTGCTCGATTTCCCGAAGGAAGCGGACAACGAGAGAAACGACCTCGCGCGACGTTACGAGATCATCGGGTTCCCGACGCTGCTGGTCCTCGACGCCTCGGGACGGCAGCTCGGAAAGATCGACGGCGCGCGGGACGCGTCGTCCGTCATCGCGAGAGCCAACGAGATCATCGATTCGCCGCACCCTGCGCCGCCCGCGCCGTCCGAGCCCAAGCCCGCGGCAGCACCATCGCCGGAGCGGCCCTTCCTCGGTCTCAGCTTGATCGACGGCGACGGAAGGGGCCCGCTCACCGTCGACCAAGTGGTTGCCGACTCGCCGGCGGCAGCGGTGGGCATTCGGAGCGGCGACAGGATCCTCGAGATCGACAACAAGCCGGTGAAGACCGTGGGGGACGTCGAGACCGCGGTCAGGGGTCGCTCCGTCGGCGACAAGGTCCTGATTCGACTCTCGCGCGACGGTTTCGAGAAGGCCATGACCGTGACGCTCCGTGCGCGGGGGGCGTCGCAGCCATCGACGCCGAAGACCCCCGATCCCGCGCCTCCGCCCGAATCGGTGGCCGGAAAGGAGCTCCGCTCCCAGGACGGGAGCGTCTCTCTCGTGGTTCCGCGTGCGGCCGAGGGCTGGGCGAGAAGGACGGAGGGCCTCCTGGGCACCGAATTGTTCGCGATGGGCCGTCCTGACGGAGAGCAGTCCGCGACCATCTCCGTGGACCTCCTTCCCGCCGACTACGCCGCGACCGAGGAGGGAGCCTTCGAGCGAGCACGCCGGGACCACGGGACCAAGGGCGAGCTCATCGACCTGCCGGCAGGCCGCTTCCTCCGGATCGACATGGAGTGGCAGTGGGAGCGGCAACCGCGAAAGACGAGGCGCTGCCTCGCATTCCGCGCCGGTCGCGCTTACCTCGTGCAACTCTCGGCCGCCGCACAGCGCATCCAGGTCCACCTCCCGCTGTTCGAGGAGATCGTGTCGCTCGTCCGCTTCCCCGCGGAGACGAAGCCGCCCGAGCCCCGGGCTCCCGTCGAGCCGGCGCCGAAGCCTCCCGCGCCCGCGCCTCCCACGGGGACTCCCGGCGCGGGAGGCACGTTCGTCCTCGTCGTCGGCGTCAACGAGTACAAGGACCCCAAGATCCCGAAGCTCAAGCTCGCGGAAGACGACGCGCGCGCGGTCTACTCGTTCTTCGCGACGGAGGAGAAGAGCCCGACGGCCGCCGACCGCGTGAAGATCCTGAGAGGAGCCGACGCGACGCGCCTGGGCATCCTCAAGGCGATCCGCGAGCACCTGACGGCGAAGGCGACCCGGGCCGAGGACACCGTGATCCTCTACTTCGCCGGGCACGGCTTCGCGGACGCGAAGGAGACTTACCGACGGCGTTCGCGGGAGCGACGCTCCAGCAGTTCTGGTCGGAGATCCGCGCGGGGAGGAAGGTCCTCCTCACGGACGCCTGCCACTCGGGCGGCCTCGCGGGCCTGCGAGGGATCGCGGGCGTCGTCCGCGCTCCCGTCGCCGGCTAGAAGAAGGACGAGAAGCCCGCGCCGCCCGGGACGAGCGCGATCACGATCGCGGCGAGCGGCGTCAACGAGGTCTCGGCCGAGGACGAGGACGCCGGCCACGGGGTCTTCACGACGGCCGTCCTGAACGGCCTCAGGGGAGAGGCCGACCTGGACAGGGACGGCCACGTCACGGCGGACGAGCTCGGGAAGTATCTCGTGCGCGTCGTCCCTCCCCTGGCGGAGCGGGCGAAGGGACACCAGACCCCGGTCGTCGAGTCGTCCGGGAGCGCGACGATCTGGCTCTCGAGGTGAGGAGCGACGAAACGATGTCCCATCGTGTGGCTCCGTCGAGTCGCGCCAGGCTCGCGGTGCTCGTCTCTCTCGCGCTCGTGGCGTTCGGCTGCGTGACGCCGGCGCACCCGCGCACCCCGGAGCAGCAGCGGGAGGTCGACGACTCGGCGGCGAGAACGCGCGCGAAGGGCTCGCCCGTGCGCTTCGTCGAGCTCGACGAGGAGGTGGTGCTCTCGGTCGGGACTTGCTTCGTCTACGAGTGGGAGTTCCGACCGAGCGATCCCGCGGCGAGCCCGATCCTGATCGCGACGCGCGAGACCGTGACCTCCATGGCCGGACGCGCGATCACGCTCTCGGTGGAATTCCATGCCGGCGAACGCTCGACCGTCGGGCAGATGTCCCTCGATCCCGAGAGATG
>JACQDU010000181.1 GCA_016200955.1 bacterium | reverse complement strand
CGCCCGCGCCCTCTCCCCGAGAGCGCGCGAGATCCACGCGACGGCGGCTCGCTCGCCCTCGCGCTCGACGAGGCGCGCGAGGGCGGGCGAGCCGCCCTCCTCGAGGTAAGCGCGCAGGCCGCGCAGCTTGTCGGACCGGCTCGCCGCGGCCGGCAGGTCCGCGAGCTGGACGAGCGCTCGCAGCGCCTCTCGCTCGCTCGCTCGACGGACGCGCACCTCGTCCAAGTCGACGAAGGCGAGCTCGAAGCCGCTCTCGCCTTTTTCGCGCAGGAGGACGTTCTGGACCGCGAGGTCCCGGTGCACGATCCCTCGCGCGTGGAGGCGGGCGACGAGCTTTCCGAGAGCGCGCGCGAGCTCGCGCCGCTTCCGCGAGGGCGCGGCTCCCGGCGACCGTCCGTCTCTCAGGACTTCCTGCAAGTAAACGTGAACCATCGTGCTCCCGGCGAGGTTCTCCATGAGCAGGAAGGAACGTCGGGGGAGAAAGCCGAGCGTCCTCTCCTCGACGAGAGCGACGGCGCGCGGCGCCGGCAGCCCTCGCACGAGGAGCGCTCGCGCCGCGAGCCACGCGCACCTCGCCCGCGTCCCCACGAGGAGCGCTCCGAGGCGCGAGCGGAGGCCCGGATACTCCTCGCGCTTCCGCACGAGCTCGCTCGAGCCCGCCACGCGGGCGAGCCGGTCCTGCGCCTTCACGAGCTCGAGCACGCTCCTCCCGCGCGAGTGGCGGTGGAGCACCGAGAGCGCGGGCGCCACGAGCGCCGCTTCGATCTCGGTCGCCGGAGCCTCGCGCACGCGGAAGACGCGCCGCCCGCGCGAGCCCTCGACGGCGAATCCCTTCGAGTCCACGAGGCAGCGCCGGTCGCGGCTCGCGAGGTGCCTCGCGAGGAGCTCGTCCGAGCGCTCGAGAAGCCAGCGCTCGAGGCCGGGAGCGGACCCGAGCTCGGGATCGAGCCTCGCGGCGGCGCTCGCGAGCCACGAGACCTCCTCGCGTCCTGTGTCCGCGGCCGCGCGGTCCTCGTGCGCCGGCACGAGCGAGAGCGCGAGCCGCGCGAGGCGCTCCTTCCTGCGCTTCGCTCCGAGCTCGCCCGGGAAGCTCACGGCGTGGAGGTCGATGATCGTCGCCGCTCCCTTCTCGTCGAGGAGGACGTTGCCTACGTGGAGGTCCCGGTGGTCCGCTCCCGCGCGCGCGATCGCCGCCGCGAGACTCGCGAGGCCCTCGATCAGCCGCTTTCTCCCGTCGGCATCGCCGCGAGCGCGCAGCGAGTCGAGCTCGCGCGCGAAGGAGCGCGCGGACGGGATCGCGCGCGAGACGAACGCGCTCGCTCCCAGGAAGACGCCGAGAGACCGGCTCTCGCCCGCTGCGAGCGCCTCGGCCGTCGCGACGCCGGCCGCTCTCAGGCGACGCATGGCCTCGAGCTCGGCGAGCGCCTTCGAGCGGACGAAGACGTGCTTCGCGCGCTCGAGCGGGCCGCGGACGCGATAGGACTTCACGTAGAGCTCGCCCACGGCCGTCGTCGCGCGGATCACGCGCCGAGCGGGGTTCTCTTTCACGACGTCTCCCGCGAGCTCGCCTCTCCCGATCGAGGAGAGGACGTCGCACACGAGCTCGCGCACGGCGGGCTCGACCTCCCATTCGAGGCCGCCCGCGGAGATCTGCTCGAGGTTCGGAAGCGTGGGCACCGGAGAGATTCTACTTGCCCTGGCGAGCCAGCTCGTAGCGATACTCGTGGGAGTAGGCTCCCCGGAAGTAGCCGGCCTCGCGCGTCTCCGAGACCCGCCGGAAGCCGAGCGCTTCCGCGAGCCGCTGCGAGGCCAGGTTCCTCGTGTCCATGACGGCCGCGACCGTCCTCACGGGCCATTCGCCGAACAGGTGCTCGACGACGCGGCGGCTCGCCTCGCGCGCGTAGCCTTTCTTCCAAAACCGAGGGAAGAAGACGTAGGCGATCTCCGCCGTCTCGTCGGGATAGACCGTCGCTTGCATGGTGCCCGCGTAGTCCGCGCTCTCGCGGAGCCGGACGGCCCAATTGAGCCAGGCTTCCTTCTCGTCCGACGAGAACCGACGCTCGAGGAGCCCGTAGCGGATCTCGAGCGCCTTCACGGAAGTCGGCGGCACGTCGGGAATGAAGCGGTAGATCGACTCGTCGAGCAAGGGCTCGTGGAGGAGTGCCGCGTGCGAGGCCACGAGCGGCTCCAGGAGGAGCCTCTCGGTCTCGAGCACGCGGTCGGGGAGCTTCTGCAAGGCTCTCAGTAAGCCTTCGCCCAGATGACGCGGCGCGGGCTCGGAGAGCCGCAGAGGATGCACTTCCCCGCCTCCGGCTTCGCGTCGAGCTCGATGCAGCGGATCGTGACCTTCAAGTCCTCCTTCGCCTTCGCCTCGCACGAACCTTGCTCGCACCAGCCCGCGCGCGCGAAGCCGCCGTGGATCTCCGGCTTCTCCGCGTTCTTGGGCGTGAAGTACTGCAAGAAACCCGCGCGGTCGTCGATCGAGACGGTGTTCTCGTCGCGGAACTTCTTCGCCTTCTCGTAGAGAGCTTTCTGGAAGCCCTCGAGCATCGAGATGGCGTCCGAGACGAGCTTCTCTTTCGGGACGATCTCCTTCTTCCCGTCGATGCGGCGCACCAAGACGACGTTCCCCGACGCCACGTCGCGCGGTCCGCACTCGACGCGGAGCGGGACGCCCTTCCGCTCCCACTCGAAGAACTTGTTCCCCGGCCGGAGGTCTCTCACGTCGAGCTCGACCTGGAGGCGGCCGGATCCGTAAGCGAGCTTCTCGAGAGAAGCCTTGAGCCCGCCCGCGTAGTCGAGGACCTGCGCGCGCTCCTCGTCGGACTTCCAGATCGGGACGATCACGATGTGGGTCGGCGCGAGCTTGGGCGGCAGGACGAGCCCCTGGTCGTCCGAGTGGGTCATGATGATGCCGCCCACGAGGCGCGTCGAGACGCCCCACGAGGTCGTCCAGCAGAGCTCCTGCTTCTGGTCCTTGCTGAGATACGTGATATCGAACGCCTTCGCGAAGTTCTGGCCGAGGTTGTGAGAGGTCCCTGCCTGGAGCGCCTTCCGGTCCTGCATCATGGCCTCGATGCAATACGTGTGGAGCGCGCCCGCGAACTTCTCGCTCTCGGTCTTCTTCCCGACGTAGACCGGGATCGCCATGGTGTCCTCGGCGAAGCTCCGGTAGACCTCGAGCATCTTCCGCGTCTCGTCTTCGGCATCCTCGTAGGTCGCGTGAGCGGTGTGGCCCTCTTGCCAGAGAAACTCGAGCGTACGGAGGAAGAGGCGCGTGCGCATCTCCCAGCGGACGACGTTCGCCCACTGGTTGATGAGCAGCGGGAGATCGCGATAGCTCCGGATCCAGCGCTTGAAGGACTCCATCATGATCGTCTCGCTCGTCGGGCGGACGACGAGCTCTTCCTGCAAGGGAGACGCCGGGTGGAGCTGGCCGTCCTTCCCCTTCTCGAGGCGGGAGTGCGTGACGACGGCGCACTCCATGGCGAAGCCTTCGACGTGCGCAGCCTCGCGCTGGAGGAAGCTCTTCGGGATGAACAGAGGGAAGTGTGCGCTGGATCGCTTCCCAGATCGCGTAGCCGTACGGGCGGATGACCATGCACCCGCGCACGGGAGCGTGCTCGGCGAGCTCGGCGCCCTCGACGAGCTCGTTGTACCAGGCCGAGTAGTCCTCGGCGCGCGGCGTGAAGCCTTTCTTCTCCTGCTGCTTTTCCTGTTTCTCTTTCGCCATGACGGACCTGACTTTCTCTAGCCGGCGACGACGATGTTGACGAGGCGACCGAGCACGACTTTGACCATCTTCACGGCTTTTCCCGCGACGAGTGCCTGAACGGCGGGCAGAGCGACGGCGAGCTCGCCGATCTGGCGCTCGCTCGCGTCCGCGGGGAACATGGCCTTGGCCTTGATCTTCCCGTTGACCTGGATCGCGTACTCGACTTCTTCCCGGACGAGGGCGTGCTCGCTCGCCTCGGGCCAGGCGCGGTCGAAGACCGAGCCCGGGTGAGCGAGCGGGCCGTGCCACAGCTCCTCCGACAGGTGAGGGGCGAAGGGAGCGAGCAGCACGACCAGGATCTCGATCGCTTCCAGGACGGTCGCGCGGTCCGAGGGCGACTTCCACCGATTTGCCGGCTGGGGCTCTGCCCCAGACCGAGGTGGCTTCGACGAGAAGTCGCCCGGAGACGGGAGCGCGTGCTCGAGCTCGATCAGGCGAGCGATCGCCGTGTGGAACGAGAAGCGCCCGTCCAGGTCATCCGTGACTCTCTGGATCGTGTCGTGAGCCTTCCAGCGCAGCTCCCGCGCGGCCTTCGTGAGAGCGCCGGGGTCAAGCTGCTCGATCTCGACTCCTTCGAGGAGCGCCGAGAGCTCATGCACCGACTCGAAGGCTCGCCTCAGGAACTTGTGGCTTCCCTTGACGCCGTCTTCCTGCCAGGGAGCGTCCTCCCACGCCGGGCCGACCTGGAGCGTGTAGACGCGCTGCGTGTCCACGCCCCACGTCTCGCCG